>PBEJ01000022.1 GCA_002719595.1 Verrucomicrobiales bacterium | reverse complement strand
GTCAGGCAGCTAGTTACGGCTTCCATATGGGCGGTGATGCAGACAAAACCAGTGTTCTGATGGTTACAAAAAATGTGATGGCAGACGGTTTGGCGCTGTTTGCGGGTAAGGCTGGGGTCGGTCATTTCAATAGCCCTGCCTACACCGGCACAATGGCAATGTATGCTGAGTATGTTCCAGGTGGTAAGTGGCTTGATCCTACTCGGAGTGGTCAGGTATTGCGTTCTCGTGGACGACAAGTGTCAGACATCCCCTTAAACTCCTTTGTGGGTGCAGACACAGCGGATCAATATGCGAATGCGGTCCATAAGTATGGATATGGCCCATCGCCATCCATCACCGACAGCCAGAATGGCTTGATTCTGTCCGGTTTAAATGCTGATCAAGGTCAAGTTGTGATGAGTGATGGGAATGTGAAGCAGGCTAGCTCTGCAGACTTCCAGGCTACCCTAAAGGAGCATGATGAAGCAACCGGAGGTAATATCTTCGGGGTAAACCAGCACATCACAGTGCCAACTTATTAAACCACATATTTCTGCTAACGGCTCCGTTGCAGAAAAACCTCTCCTAGGGGCTTGCATAAGGGATGCACTCTCCTGTTAAGCCTCTAGGGGAANCATTTTTAAGAGAATTTATAACAAATGAAAATAATAAAACAATTCGCGGTATTCACAGCNTGCTCNNTTTTGGCAATTGCTTGTGGTGATNCAGCAACAGATGTAGGAACGCCGATTGAAGACCCTTCGGCTGATATGGATGCGGAAACCACTCCGCCAACTCCTGAGGAGTTGGAGGCAATGCAAAATGAGTCTAAGTAATATTTAGTATAAGATGATCAAAACTGGAGATATATTGAATCCAGATGATTAGAGAGATTAAAAATATTTTCAGCGTTTTGGCCCTCATCATTGNATGGGGTGCCATCGCTGAGGAAACTGTTGATATACCTAAGGCAAAAACTTGGGGTCTCAAATTTCCAGAGGCAACCGCAAGTCTGGGCGCCTGTGTAGTGAATGACCATCTTTATGTNCATGGAGGNCATGTGGGTGCTACCCACGTTTATTCTGAGGAAACTCATTCTAAAAATTTTCTCAGGGTTAANCTGGGTAANAAAAATGCGAAATGGGAGAAGCTGCCGNTNCATGTTCCAGTGCAGGGTTTTGGNATGGTTGCCTANAAAGGGCGGATATACCGAATCGGTGGGTCTCAAGCCACCAATNCAAAGGACGAACCTTCAAATCTTCGTTCTTTAGCCAGTTGTTCGGTGTTTGATGTTAAGAAAAAGAAGTGGTCGGAAATAACTCCATTGCCAGCNCCAAGATCNTCTCATGATGCGGCGGTTTCCCCTGATGGAAAAATTTATGTCACCGGAGGTTGGGATATGGGGAATGGTAAACCGCGCGAAGAGCAGTGGTATAAACATGCTTTAGTTGCTGACCTNAATCAGACACCGATCGTTTGGAAGAAATTACCTGAGGCTGATTGGGTCGTNAGGGCNCATGCAACTGAGGTTTATAAAGAAAAGCTTTACGTTGCCGGGGGGATCGGAGCTAAAGGGACCCTGAATACAATTAATGTTTTAGACCTAAAATCAAATAAGTGGGAAGCTGGCCTTGAGTANCCNGGNCAGGGAAGAATGAAGGGTTTTGGGATGGCTCTTTGTGTTTGGAATGACCGTCTTTATGCTAATAGTTACAGCNGNACGGTTCGTTATCTTAATCAAAAGGGTGATGGTTGGGAAGATGCCAGTATTCGGCTTTCAAATCGTAGGTTTTTTCACCGCATGGTACCTGTGTCACACGATCGACTGCTTTTTGTCGCGGGAGCTAATTTTGAAAATCATCTCGGCGATATAGAAGAGTATAGGGCATCCCAAAGACCAGGAACTAAAGGGGAAACTTTAAAAACTACCGGCCATAGTTGGCCTAGTTTTAGGGGAGATGGCGCCAGCCGGTCACCAGCAAAACATCTACCTGTGGAATGGTCGGATAAGAAAAACATTCGTTGGAATGTGAAATTACCAGGTTATGGGCAATCCAGCCCGGTGGTTTGGAATGGGCGTGTGTTTACCACTTCCACTGAAGGAGATAATAGCGAGAAAGTCTCAGTTCGCTGTACCTCTCTTTTGGATGGGAAGGAGCTTTGGAGTAGATCGTTTTCCTCGAGCAGCCCGATTGAGCGCAGTAAGATGGTTAGCCAAGCAGCGCCTTCTCCGGTGGTTGACAGTAAAGGGGTATATGTCTTTTTTGAAAGCGGAGATTTGCTGGCTTTAAATCATGAGGGNACCGAACTTTGGCGGAAAAATTTAGGCAATGAATATGGCCCTTTAACCGGCCATCATGGTCTCGGCTCATCCTTATTTCAGTCAGATACGTGTTTGGGATTATTACTGGATCACCCCGATCCCTCTTATCTACTCTGTTTTGACAAGTTGAACGGCAAGGCTGTGTGGTCAGTTAAGCGCGAAAAACGCGTTTCTTGGGCAACTCCTACACTTGTTGGGGATTCGCTTTTTATCAGCTCCAATGGATTACTTGAGGAATTTGATTTTACTACAGGGAAACAACTTTGGTTTGTANGTGATTTGACNGGAAACACTGTTGCCTCAGCAACTGTTTCGGGTGATTTGGTGATTGTGGGATCTTCGGCTAAAGGTAATTGCATNGCGGTTCGTCGGGGAGGTTCGGGTGATGTGACTGAAACACATGTGGCTTGGAAGGCNCAGGAAGCAACCTCCAGTTTTGGTTCGCCGTTGATACATGAAGGCCATGTTTATTTTGTTAGTCGTGCCGGGATTTTGAGTTGTTTAGATCTAAAAACAGGTGAACAAAAATGGGATCGGCGATTAGGTGCGTCCTGTTGGGCTTCTCCACTTGCGGCCGCNGGGAACATTTATTTTTTTGATAAGGCAGGTAAAACACTCGTAATTAAATCCGGAGGTAGTCAAACGGTTGTCGCCCAAAATGATTTATCCATTGACGGCACGGTATATGGGGTGGCTGCCTTAGAGGAAGTTTTCGTGCTGAGAACCGGTACTCAGCTCATTTGCATTAACACCGTTGGTAAAAAGACAAGTTATGAATAGAAGTTTGCCTTCGGTTTTGGGGAACGAAACTTTTTCCACACAGCTAAAGAAGGTTATTCATCCTGAGAACCTGAGGATACTTCCTGACCGAGAGATTAGGGTTGCTGTCCACCCCGTTAATGAAAGTTTTTGCCAATTATGGCCTGACTTAAGAGAAGCTTGTGTTTCTACGTATGCGCCTGGGGCTGNTTTAACCAGAGAGTGCACCGAATTGGACTTCTTATGGAATCGTAACCACGAAAACGGGCTCTTAGAATTTCCTGAGTGCTGGTATGACGTGCGTCAAATGGATGTGTCATGGGCGATTCAGAGGACTGATTTGTCTGGCAAGAAAAACTTCACTATGAAGTTTAGTGCTGGGTCAATGGGCTTAGTCCACCAGATAGATTTGAATGGAAATTCCGAAGTTGAAGCTCTCATTCGGTTTGTTGAATTCAATCAGACAGATTATCAAACCGAAATTGGCGCTAAGCTTTGGCAGGGTTTTGATGGCATGATTCAGAACCGTTATGATCGATGGCAAAAACGTACGGATATTGTCAGGCGGGTTGAACGATGCCGGGTTCCTGGTTTTCTCTCACAGTTGTGTGGGTTTAACGGCTTGGTTCGTTTAACCCTGATGAATAATGCGATAAAACACTCATGTGATCTAAAATTTACTTCATCTGTTTTTAATGGGGAAACACTAGAGATGTTGAATCATAANGCCAGATTTGTAATCCAGTGCGATCAAATTTCTGAGGCATATGTAATCCAATGCCAGTGCCCTTGCGGAGAGGAGATTCTTGAAATGTATGATTGTGACCAGAACTTAATTGCTTCGATTGCCTATAATGGATTGAGTCAATCTACAACAAAGCTATTGCCAGCACTTAACTAGAAAAATAATGCAACACTACGAGAAAGCGACTAAAGAGACAGTTTTCACTTATAGAGGTGATTCCACTGGTGAGGTATATCTGTGCGGCAAGTTTCCTGATACGATGGAAAGTCGTATACCCATGCNGCGATACCGTAATGGATGGAAGGCTAGTGTGCCGTTACCTGCAGGAATGTATCCTTATCATTTTGAAGTGGATGGCCGCCACGTCCCTGATGGCAGCGGTACAGTTAAGGTTCAGCAACCTTTTACAACAAACGGAAGATGGAGTCTGGCGATTGTCCCTAATTGGCTGAGTGCAAAGGAATTGGCTGAAGCATGACATTTCCTGTATTAGCATTAAGGGTAAACNAAGAAAATCCGGACCACCATCTTTGGAACAATAACGGTAATTGGTGGCTTCACTACACGGTGCGTATGTCAGATGGCAGCAAAAGAAGGATACGGAAAAGTTTGAGAACAAAAGAAATTATTCAGGCGAGGAGACTCAGAGACGGTGAGTTTTCAGCGCTTAAAAACGGAGCAAAAAAAACGGAGCAAAATTATGAGTAAAAACATTACAGTATATTATGGTACGATGTCCGGAAATTCGGAGGAGTTGGCTGAAAAAGCCCAAACAGTATTAGCCGAAAAAGGTCACACTGTGGAAGTGGTGAATTTGGAAGACGCCAAACCCGAAAGCTTATTAGAAACACCTTATTGCCTTTTTATAGTTAGCACATGGGGTGAGGGTGAGCCGCCTGTGGATGCGGAGGATTTTTATGAGGNACTGACTTCCTATGAAGAGAGTTATGGCGCAATACAGTATGGCATCATGGGATTGGGAGATACAGATTATGAGTTATTCAATGAGTTTGCCCGCATGCTAGACAAGGAAATGGAAAGGTTAGGGGCAAAAAANATCACCGATCGAGTTGAAGCTGATGTGGATTATGAGGGGGATTTTGATTCTTGGATTAANACTGTGTCTGATATTTGGTCTGAATCCGTTGAGGCAAGTGCAGCAAGCTAAGTATTCACCGAAGAAACATCGTAATTAAACAAAATGACAAGGCGGGTTTTTGCCAGATTTGNAATTTGGGTTTTCAGTTTCCTGATTATGCAGGAAAGTTTAGCNCANTCNGTTTATTTTCAGCAAATAGAGGGCAATAGGNTAATAATACGATTNGGTGAATTTGGAGCAGATCATGAAGAATCACCTGGCTACTTGGATAGTCTTGATGCTGTGTCTGCGTGGAAATATGGAGTGGATAATAAACTTCAATTGCTTGACCCTGAAAAGAAGAAGCAGGGTTTTGCAGTAGAAGCATCAGCTAAAGATTCTATTGCAGCACAAACAGGCTTTCCGGTTATGTCTCGNGGCGGGAACCCCGGCCGTAAACCAAATTTTTACGCTCGTTGGATTCCCGGGTTCGATAAAAAATTAAATCCGAGCTTAAATTTGGATATTGTTCCGACGGGAAAATCTAGTCAGGTTCAAATTTTCTTCAGAGGTAAGCCACTCGCNGATGTGGAAGTTAAACTCTATGCTCCTGATGCAACGGAACAGGCGTATACTTCAGACAAAAATGGACTCGTTAAAATTAAAATAGATCCTGATAAAAAAGGTCTTTATATGCTCAAGGTGGCAAGGTATAGCGAGACGCTCCAAGGTTATGATCGCGGCACAGGGTATGCAGTAACCAGTCATAATTGCTCCTTAACTTGGAGTAAAAGTGAATAGTGCGATACTTCATATTTTTTATCTAAATCAGCATCGCCTTTTATTATAAATCAACTCACTAAAGCACTGCTTTATAGGTTTTAATATGGCGCCTGGCGATAAAAGGCAGATAAGAACATACGTGATTACGTATAATGTTTTTTAATAGGAAGCTTTTCAGTAAATTTTATCCTAGGCTTTTGAAGCTGTTGCGTCGTGCGCACATGTACACAGGGTTAGTCCTTCTCCCTTGGATTATTTTATTCGGAATTACAGGAGTATTTTTCAATCATCCAACGTGGTTTTCTCGGCAGCAGGTTATATACAGTACCGATTCGCATAACGTGGAGAAAATAACAGGGTTTAAGCCCCCTGATCCCAAAAAAATTGCTTCACAGATTGTGGATGAGCTAAATATTAAAAAAGCTGNTTCTAGTGAAAATTTGACTTTGGATAATTCTATGTCCCCCATGNTNTCAGGCCGATTAGGGTTTTTTTTAGATAACGAGGAGGCACAATATTTTCTTTATTTAGATACCGTTAACGGTAGTTCTAAAATTGAGAGTCGTTCAAAATTCCCCGAAGAAGAGGCGCCAAATATTGACGGCCAAGTAATTGATTTATTGGATCAGAATAGTACTGAGCTGGAAGCGGGTGTCGCTGAATTATTTAAGAACGCGGGNATTGANTCTGACAGCAAACCGAGAATGTTTAGGTCNCAACCAAAAGTAATTTTTAATGTTATTGATACTAACGGCACGTCATTCAATATTGGATATAATATAATTTCAGGAAAGCTTTCTGTGCGGCAATCCGACAAGCCGCCACCGATGGAAATGCGTTCTATATTAACGCGCTTACATAGACTTCATCGATATCCTGATGAGGTGAATGTGCGTTGGGTTTGGAGTTTTTTTGTCGATGCCACCGGNNTAATGCTGATTTTTTGGGGGGTTTCAGGCATTATAATGTGGTGGCAAATTAAACCAACACGAGTAGTAGGAGTGGTTGGGATTTCTGTTGCGCTTATTATCGCATTNCTGGTGGGAACAGGAACAGTTAATTTGGTCTGGTTCTAATTTTATTGAANCAAAGTCCGCTGGGCTTNGGTGTGCTGAGNGATATTACNGGGAAGCGCTTTTTTTGCCGGATGCTTTTCATCATTTTTTACCTTTGATTTTGAAATCAATGGTAATTGTGATTCGAGCACATTTGACCATTCTTCCATATATGTAATGACGTCGAGTTTTACATTATGCCTTAAACCTAAAGTGTTCACTTTCATGCGCGAGAGTACTTTTGGGTCGCTTAGATTTTCGAGGAATTCAATGTCTTCAATGTTTAGGCCTGCGTTAAGCATGGTTTCTATGATTTCATCGATTTTTTTCCCGCTGTTAGGGCAATATTCTTCGCTAACTTCACCCCAATCACCGTGTCTGGCCAATGCCGCTGTATGAATCTCNCCCTTGCTGTAATTTGTCAGGGTTTGGGCGAGGTGCCCACAATTGCAGGATCCTAGGTGCCCCCATTGATAAGCCGCGCCAGATCGAAGCCTTTTTGCTGTTTGCCGCAGTGCGTTAATCAGTTTGCTTGTTGGTTTTGCCATGCCGTTTTGGATTTTAAGTCTGTGAAAAATGTTTCAGTTGGTACTTGGATCTTCTTGGTAAATAATTGTGAGATTGTCACCGAGTTTGACTGTCTCTGTTATCGGAATATTTAATTGAATATCCATATTTTGAGTTTTCAGTTGTATTTCTGAGTGTGTCCCTTTCTGTGTATAGTTGGATACTTCACCCGAGAACGTAACCCGATCATTATTGTTATTAGAGTTTACCACTTTCCACTGGTGGGGTCTAATTGATATGACTTCGGATTTGGTCTTACTATCGAAGAAATAATTTTCAGTGCTAGGAATCAGATTTCGGGGGACAAAATTTGTTTTACCGAAAAGCAAGGCTACATATCTGCTTTCGGGTTTTGTGTACAATTCCATTGGCGTTCCAATCTGGGTAGTTTTACCCCTTTGCATGATAACAATTTTGTCGGCCATGGTTAATGCGTCTTCAGTATCATGTGATACAAATAGTGACGTGGTCCCCGTTTTTNTAAATATATTGATCAGTTCACGCCGTACGTCATCTCTTAACTCAGGGTCAAGGTGGCTAAGAGGCTCATCTAGCAGAAGGAGTGATGGCTGAGTTACGAGTGCTCTAACCAGGGCAACTCTTTGTTGCTCGCCACCAGAAATTTCGTGTGGGTAACGATTTTGTAATTCGTTAATTTTAGTTAATTCCAACAAGTCATCAACTAGGCTTTTATTTGCACTTTTACCGAAGGAAATATTTTGCCTCACGGTCATGTTTGGGAACAAAGCGTAGTTTTGGAACACTAATGTGCAGTCACGTTTTTCAGGTGGGGTAAATTTGTCCGGACTGTTAATCGTTTGATTCGCCAAAGTTATTTGTCCCGAATCCGGCATCTCTAAGCCTGCGATAATTCTCAATAAGGTGGTTTTTCCACTTCCACTGCTGCCTAGAATCGCGACATTTTGCCCTCTTAAACAGCTGAAACTGGCTCGATTGACCGCAGGGGGGCCACTTAAAGCGAAGGACTTTGATATNTCTTGNAACTGTAGAAGATCGCTCATTTTTCAGATTTCATCTTACTGTTTAACCAGATCACTGGTGCCAGAATAGATATGATTATACAAAGTGCAGGTATGGATGATTCAGGGATTTGGGATTGTTGGGCTAATTTAAAAGTTTGTGTCGAAAGAGTCTCAAAATTAAAGGGGCTAAGGATTAATGTTAGTGGTAACTCCTTAATAACATCTATTAAAACAAGTAGACCTGCTATTATAACTGAATTCCAAAGTAATGGTATATTAACCCGAAACAAAGACGTTAAAGGTGAGGATCCGAGTGACTTTGAAGCTTCATTAAGATGATTACAATTTTTCTCCATCCCTGAATCGATGGATTGCCAAGCGACGGCTATATATCGGACTACGTAGGCAAATATTAAAGTCAGCAGCGAGCTTGTTATTAAGATATTAAAATTTTTGCTAATGGGGCCCTGAAAATAAATAATTCCCATGCCAATAACTACACCAGGCACGGAGTAACCTAAAATGGCTAGACGGTTCGAATTATTTATAATTTTACTGTTAAAATATCTGGCAACAAAAACGAGAAAAAAAGCGGTAATCACCGTTACCAGGCTAGCTGTAATTGCTAGGCCTACACTATTTAATGCGAGTTTAATAAAATGCGACTGGTTAAAATTATTCTCTATTGCAGTTCGTGCCCATAATCCCAGGCGTGTGACAGGGATGATGAATCCAATTAAAAGGGGAAAGCAGCAGCAGAGAATTGCTAAGGTTGATTTTAATTTCCCTAATGAGTAACGCTGAAAAGGACGGTCAGAATTGGTGTTTTCATGGTACCTAGCCCCGGAACGAAGGCGTTTTTCAGCTAATAATATTATAAGGATAAATAACATCAGGTAAGCAGCTAAGCGCATGGCTCCAGGGAGGTCCCCCAGACCCGTCCAGGTTCTGAAAATTCCCGTGGTGAAGGTCGGGACGTTGAAATGTTTTACTGCCCCATAATCGCTGAGGGTTTCCATCATCACTAAACTGGCGCCTGCAATAATAGCAGGACGCGCCAGAGGTAGAGCAATTCTCCAAAAGGTAGTTACTGGATTGTGGCCCAGTGTTCTGGAGGCTTCCAGATATTGATTGCTTTGCCGTGAAAAGGCAGAACGAGTCATTAAGTAAATATAGGGGTAGAGAACAGAGGCAAGGATCATAATGGTGATGATATATTTTAAGCATTCACTCAATTTCATCATAGCTTCCGGGCCGGCATTTAATCTCACCCAAATCAGTAATGGAGTCAGGTTATCTATTAGGTCAAAATATGCATATGCCGCGATAAAAGTAGGAATAGTCAGCGGTAGAATCAACGCCCATTCGAAGAAACGGCGCCCGGGAAATTCGCAGCAAGCAACCAGCCAAGCACAAGAAACTCCGGCAAAAACGGACAAAGAAAGGGTTCCGAGAACTAGGATGAAAGATCCCTTCANATATTTTCCCAGCACAGTCTCCTTTAAGTGATCCCAGTTGCCGGTTGGCTCAATGAGATGCCAGAGGACCTCACCCATGGGGATAAATATGAAAATACCAATGAGCAAAGCAAATGCGGTCCAAGTATTAAACTTGAACCGCACCTCCTGCTTTAATGAGCGAAGAAAATTACTTGTATAACTCGTTAAAGAAATCAATCGAGTACGCGGTTACTCCCATCCTGCACGATCAAATAATTTGACCGCTTCAGCATTGTTTTTGCCTAAGGTGGAAAGATTCACATCATCCGCTTTAAACGAACCCCAGCTCTTAAGTAATTTAGACTTATTAGTCTTAATTTTGACCGGGTATTCATAATTCACGTTACCAAAGGTTTCCTGAGACTCTGCACTTGTCAAGAATTCCAAAAATTGGATCGCTTCCTTTTTATTTTTAGCACTTGCGGTAACTCCGCCCCCGCTAACATTAACGTGCGTTCCCCTATCCTTTTGATTAGGGAAAAATACAGCGACTTTCGCAGCAACCTCCCGATCAGCAGCTGATGAAGAGTTTGCCAAAATACCCAGATAATAAGTATTCATGATGGCTACATCAGCCAATCCTGCGGCGACCGCACGGGCTTGATCACGATCACTTCCCTGGGGGGAACGAGCCATATTCCCACGAACAGCTTTAGCCCAGGCAAGCGCTTTCTGGCTGCCATGAGCATCAATCACTGAAGCCAGTAAAGATTGATTATATATGTTACTCGAAGAACGTGCGACAACGCGGCCTTTCCACTTCGAGTTGGCCAGATCCTCATAAGTAGAAAGTTCACTCGGTTTTACCCGACTTTTGGAATAAACAAGTACTCTGGCGCGGACGGTCATGCCAAACCAGTGGCCTTCCGGATCCCGCATGGCCGAAGGGACGTTCTTATTTAAAGTCTCTGAACTTACAGGTTGTAAAACCCCCGCTGCTTTCGCTCGATGTAATCGGCCCGCATCAACAGTGAGCAGCACATCCGCCGGTGAGTTTTTACCCTCGCTAATAAGTCTTTGGATTAATTGATCAGCACTTGCCTTAACCACATTAACCTTAATACCGGTTTCTTTCGTGAATTGATTAAAGAGAATTTTATCAGAGTCATAATGACGATGCGAATAGACATTCACTTCAGCGGCATTAATCGTTACGCTGGTAAAAATTCCAACAAGGGCTATTAGGAGTGATATTGGTTTCATGCTGGTATAGATTATGTTCGGTTTAGGGGCTAGGGATTTTTGTCTGACCGGTTATTTTTTCAGGCTTGAACCTATTTGATCGCAACGAGGGCATTAACCACCTTAGCTGTGTGACCTTTAACCTTCTCAACAGAAGTTGGTGTTGAATCTGCTAATGGTCCTTTTTTCGGCCAAAGGTTAACCAGAGAATTCAGTGCAGAGATCAGGTTTTTTGTTTCTTTACCTTTTACTTGTTTCGCAATGTTCAAGGCAACAACCGAAAACCCGTAAGCGTCTTGGTACTCGCCGGGGTCCGTAATTTTACCGCTCTTTACTCCGATCTCATATTCTTCATCAACTGTATCCATGAGGTATTCAATTATTTCAGCGGGATCCCCTCCTGCGTTCTTTTGGAGAAGATTAATGTTCTGTTCTGCTTTTTTCAGCATCGGCTCAACTTCAGCTGCCGGCTTACCCTCATCGAGGGCTTTTGATACCTTTTCAAAAATTTCGCCTTTGAATCCTAATTTATCAATTCCTGCCCGCTCGGCTTCGTGTGTTTCCGATACTGGATGGAGCAGATGTTTTGCGGCCTGATCAGGAGCACCCGCCCGAAAAAGCTTTAATCCCGCAACAACATGTCCAGACATAAAAGCCACACGCTTTTCTACGGGCAAAGTCTCCATCTCCCCCATATCATGGCCACCTGATGGCGACTGACAGGAAATTAAAAATGCTGCAGAAAATGGTAAAACGAGTTTAAAAATATTTTTCATATACTATGTATTTTAAGATTTTGGTGTCGATTGATTGGCTTGAGCTTATTGAAACTCAGTCTCAATTGCAAATATTCTCTGAAAAAAAGTTAGAATTAACGCTCAATTTTCTGCGGCATATTGCTTGAAGGCTTCGGCGATCTTAGCGGCTTTTTCGTCTCCTTTGTGAAAAATCACCCGGTGCTTCAAAACTATACTCTCACCTTTCTTTAAGGTGAAGGAGCCATCATCACCTTGTCGCAGGCTTCTTAAGCCAAAAGGGTTAGCCGTAAAAAGACCGTAGGTACGAACATGCCATGGAGTAGGATGACGGAAACTAGACGGGTGATTAAGGATTGCCACACCAACAGTTTTACCGTTGACCGGCCCATGGTAATCAACCCAGGGAGCGCGTTTCCCCCAAGCATCCTTATCTGTGACTCCGTGGCTATTGATTAACCTTCCCCCTTTCTTGCTGTCCACATCCATGGAAGTAGCGACACGAATACTAAAACCGGCATCCTTTTTATCACCCAAAACGCAATCGTCGTGCTCGGCAGTGAAGATGATATTCACATCAATAATACGCTGACCCTTTTCCACCTTGAAAATATAAGTGCGCTCATCGGCTAAAAGCTTCTTGCCGCCACCCATATAGTCGTTGCGCGTCACAATCACCGCTGTGTCACCTCCCTGCACTTTCACAAACTCTCGGTGCACCGTTGACCCTAAATTGGTCTTTCGGCCGCTAGCGGGTTCATGCCAGGTGTCAAATCCTCCAATCCCCTGGTGTCCAAACCACAGAGAACGATGATGTGGATGATCATGGCGTTCGCCTTCGCGCTTTTCCATCGGATAGGCACGCGTCACTTCATTTCCGTTGGGACCAATAACTGGCCACAGGAAAGGCTTGTTTGACTGATCAATAACATAACGAGTCAGGAGCTGGCCCTTATAATTAACTGTTACTCCGGATTTGGTTTTCTTCACTTGAAAATCACCAGCTTGGATTTGAAGGTTAAGAGTAAATAGAGCACCTAAAAGAAAAAATCTGATTAGAGTTTTCATGTGTGTTGGGCAAGCGTGCTCTCCAGTTGGAAAGTTCTCAAGCAATAAACTGCATCAGGGTTCCCGCCCTCCTTCAATAACCTGACCGGTCTCCTTATGCTTCCACTTGTAGGATTGTGGATTAAATTGAAACGCATTCTTGCCTAGGGCCGGTTTAGCCCATTTTTTTGGAACAAACGCCGAAAGACGCTGTTTTACCTCTTTGAGTTTTAGGTCAGCTGCCCGGTTGTTCCACTCATGCGGATCATCCTTACGGTCATAAAGTTCCTGAGATCCATCACGGTAAAGAATGAATCGATAACGATTATCCACCACCGAAACATGCCGATCTTCACTCACCGTAACAGCGGGTTCGCCGCGTAGCGCACGGGGATTTTCCAAAAGTGGCACCAAGCTTAACCCATCGAGCCTAGGCCTTTTAGTCAAACCACAAAGCTCAATCAGGGTTGGGTAAATATCAATCAATGAAACCGGTTGGTGGGAAACCTGACGTGATTTTCTAATCTCCGGGGCGGCCACTATGAAGGGCACTCGGGTACAGACCTCCCAAAGTGTGCGTTTGTGCCAGTGTTCTTTTTCGCCGAAGTGCCAACCGTGATCAGACCATAAGACGATGATGGTGTTTTTTGCATAATCACTTTGATCTAGTCCTTTGAGCAACTGACCAACCCTTGCATCGGCATAGGTGACACTCGCCAGATAATGAGCAACCGCTGGCTTCCACTTTTTTGCTGCTCTTACTTTTTCCAAATCCTGTTTTTTTCGTAGAGCCATTTTTTGCCCCGCTGCGGGTACATCTTTGAGATCCTGCTTTAACACTTCTGGCAAACAAACCTGATCCACTGGATAGAGATCCAAATATTTCTTGGGGACATACCAGGGCAGGTGCGGGTGAAAGATACCGCAGGCTAAAAAGAAGGGTTTATGGTGTTTACGTGCCAAAAAGTCGGTGCAGAATTTCACCGTCTGATAGTCATCCATTTCTTTTTCTTTTTTGGGTAGGACCCCCCAATCTACTTCAGGCGAATAAAGTCTGATTCCACTATAGGGGAACTCGCTGGGAACCGACTTGCGCTTCGTATAGGGATATAAAGTAAGATAGCGGCCGGAGCTGCGCGAAAAGGCATCATCGTTAAAGACGAGGCGATGGTATTCGTCCCAGATGGCCGGTGGATTATTTCCGGCAGTGTGATGGAAGATTTTTCCCGCCCCGACTGCAAGATAACCGTTACGGCGAAAGTGCTCTGGTAAGGTAACCAGTTTTGGTAAATTGGGTTTCCACCAATGACCGTTATTGTAGATGCCGGAAGTTGANGGGAGTAATCCACTCATCACTGCGGCCCGACTTGGGCAACAAACTGGTGCGGCGGTATGGGCATTAAGAAAAGCCGTACCACGCGAGGCCAGCTCATCCATGTGCGGTGTATGCACCTTTCCTTTATACCCCCCCATAAACCCCACCCAGTCACGCAGGTCATCAACGGCAATAAAAAGAACATTGGGTTTCTTCGATGCAGCAACTTCTGCAACAAGAGAGAAGCCAAATACAATAATACTCAAATACTTACCCATGACAGTAATCGTGTTGGAGTCAGAAGGTTTTCTCCCATGCAGTAAAAGATGCTTTTAGTTTATCCAGCTCTTTAGGCCTTTGCTTTGCTAAGTTTATGGATTCGCTCAGGTCCTCCTTTAAGTTGAATAACTGCCAAGGATGATCCGGCCTCTCACGAACAATTTTCCAGTCACCCTGCCGAAGGGCTGCGTGGTTGCGGTAATTAAAGTAAAATGTTTCGTGAGGTGACTTGGCAGTTTGTGTCAATAACGGGAGTGGGTCTTTACCATCAAACACAATGTTTTCGGGCAACTTCGCTTCCGCCAACTTGGCACAGGCCACCATCAAATCGGGTGACCAGAATGGCTCGGCAATGACCGTGCCGGCCTTGATTTTGCCCGGCCAGCGGGCCATGGCACAGACGCGCAAGCCTCCTTCCCAACAGGTTACGCCGCCGTGGCGCAACGGGTCGTTGATCCCAATATCCAGCCCCTTGCGGCCAAGGCGGAAACCCCCATTATCNGACATGAAGAAAACAAAGGNATTATTGGTAGCACCCGCCCTATCCAGAGCAATCAACACACGCCCAATCGCCTTATCCATCGCATAAACAACTGCGTCATAGCGCTTCTTTGGCTCAGTCTCTTTGGGCGATAAACCAATTTCCTTAAAGGCCCAATCGGGGGCCTGCCAGATATTCGGTTGACCGGAACGTTTATTGCCAGCGGTCGGAAAATGCGGCGCGTTGAACGGTAGATAACAAAACCANGGTCGCTTGGCTTTACTCNGCCGCTGGATGAAATCAATTGCGGCATCGGCAAAAATNTCGGTTGAATATTCACCATCCCGNTGCAACTCCTNGGTGCCCTGATAGAGGTCATGCTGAGTGCGGTAATTATGGCGGTAATAGTCGAAATTGCCAGAGGCATGCCCGATGAATTCATCAAAGCCGCGTTCGGTTGGCCGTGAACCCTCGGCAAATCCAATGTTCCATTTACCAAAACAACCCGTCACGTAAGAAACTGGGGCCTTCTTCAAAACCTGTGGAA
>PBEJ01000021.1 GCA_002719595.1 Verrucomicrobiales bacterium | reverse complement strand
AGTTTTCTGGTCTCGAGATCAACTGATTCTCTACCTAAAATATCACTAATGCGGACCGGGCGTAACGCTGTCACAACTTGACCTTGAGCCAGCTGGCTCATTGTTGGCACGGTCCTGAAAGTCATGTTCAAGCTCTGCAACACATTTGTAACTTCACGCACGCGGGCCCCAGATACCGAAGGCATTGCAATCACGACCTCCTCCACCGAAAATTGTTCCTGATTCTGCAAGGTCTCAACCGGACCCACCACAGGAATACCATGCACTTGAGTACCGTGTTTCTCTATTGCATCGTCAAAAAAAACAATAGGACGCATTCCTCCCTGCACTTGCATTTCACGCGCCAGTGCTGCCCCTGCCGCTCCAGCTCCTACTATACCAATTCGAATAGGTTCTCCACTGTCTACTGAACTTGTATTTTGGCGGATCAATCTAAAAGCTAAGCGAATCATGGAAATCCCCAAGAAAGCCACTATTCCGTCCAATATAATTGCACCTCTGGATACTTCGTAATCCCAAGGCATAAAGTTCCATACAAATAATAGGCCCGCAGTTACAAGTCCCAGCCCAAAAGCTAATCTCTTAAGGTCCGGAATACTAAAAAAACTCAATAAGCTCGAAAATTGACCGGCCAATGAAAGAGCTATTAATTTGATGGGCCAAACCCACACCCACACCTTTAAAATGGAGAGCTGATGTTCGGTGGGTACCGCAAAATCGAATCGCAAACCGTATGCTAGAAAAGTCGAGGCTACCAAAACAAAGGTATATACAACTAACAGAATAATGAACCGTTGATTACGACTCAAATTATGATGAATGGTCTTGGCCATACTATAGTTTTGGTAAAGAGCCTTCCTTCGTACCCCTAAACTTANNTTCAACGTAGATAAAAAAACCTGCCCATATTAACAAGGATAATACCCAAGACAATGTGATAGGCCATTTGTATAAAGTTGCCCCCCCAATAAAAAAAATTACTAAGCATTGAATTGATATGATCAATCCCGTTGTGCGAGTGTGGCAGTGCCCGCTTCTGATCAAACGCTGGTAAAAATGTTCTCGGTGCGGTTTCCACCATTTTTCACCTGCTGACATTCTTCGTAAAAGGGNANNGCCTCCTTCNAGGAAAAAATATAANACGAAAACAGGGAGTAATGATTGGTTTGGGGCTGTTGTATTATCTGTCCATATCCAGAGAATGAGTACAGCAGTTGAGAACCCCAGGGTAATACTTCCCACATCACCAAGAAACATTTTAGCCTTTGGAAAATTAAAAGGCAAGAAGCCGGCCACTGACCCCGCCAAAGCTAAAGCCACAAACTTGCATAACAAGTTCATACCTGGAAAAGTCCAGACTAGCCCAAGAGCTACCAGCATTATCATNCCCGCAACNAAACCATTAACNCCATCCATGAAATTTACAAAATTTATAAAAGCCACCATAGCGAACCACGCGATTAATATAACGCCCCACGAGTAATCATTTACCAGCAAGGCCCAATTCACCAACCCCACTGCAATTATTTGTGCCAACAGGCGGTAGGAAATTGGCACATCTCCAAAATCATCACGCAAACTTACCCACGACAAAATAGTTAAGCCCCCTATCCATGTATACCCCAATTTTGGGTATTCCGGGCAAACCCAGAGGCCAATCGCAAAAAGAACGACTACTAAAGATGCGATTCCGCCACCGCGGATGGTAGGCTTTTCATGACTAGAACGATCGTTAGGCCTATCCAGAACATCTTTTTTCTTCAACCACCCCAAAACAGGATAGCAAAGCGCCAGACTCACCAAGGCTGCTCCGATATATATACCGAGGATCATGCTCTAATGATATTGTCGTATAAATTTTTCCACTTCGGATTGACTACCGAATCGGAAAATTCTGTCTTAACCCGCTGATGTAACCCTCGGGCCAACCGTTCGCGTAAGGAAGAATCATTTAGCAATCTTTTCATCCCTAAAAATAGAGATCTGACCTCCCGTGGTTTCACTAATAAACCAGTTTTTTCGTTTTCCACTATTTCCCTGCAACCAGGAACATCAGTTGCTANAACTGCGCGGTTNGCCATCCCCGCCTCCAGTAGAACCCTNGGAAATCCTTCCCGATAAGTTGGCAGNACTACTAATGAAGCTCTNGCCATTTGCTTTGGAATATCAGTACGTCTCCCCAGCCATTTAAATCCTCTCTTTTCTGCCAACGTTTCCATTTCTGTTTTACTAAAACTATTTGGATTGCCTGGATCGATTGACCCACAAAAATAAAGTTCTGAAAAAATTCCCTCTTTGAGTAGCTGACTCCATGCATCAATTAACTCAAGTATGCCTTTATCACGAAGCATTCGGCCCACAAAAAGAATCCGNCTTTCATGCGGGGCATCCTCAAAATTATCATGATGCCAATCAATTCCACCGGGAATACATAACATCTGATTGGATTGTAAACCCACACGTTTCTTCCACCACCTCAGGTCGTCATAATTCTGAAACACCGTGGTAGCACCGGGTTTGCGAAATGCCTTTTTTAATCCCCAATCCACCATGCCTCGTATAATTCTTNTTTTAATTGATCTAGGCTCCTCCGAAAAAATACTACCCATTCCGATAACGTGNTTTACCAAACATGGAGAAGCTGACTTAGTNCGCGTTGCATACCAACACAACAGAATACAACGCAACGAAACACAGTGTATAATATCGGGGTTAAAATTTTCTATTGATCGAANAATCGATTTTGATGCAGCTGATATTTCCCTGANAGAAATGTANTCTCTAGTCAAAGGCATATGATACACCTCAAGCCCAGACTTCTTAAGTTCTTCAACGGTATTCCCGCTGGGGCAAATCACTGCCACTTTAAATCCCTGCTCTATAAGCCACTTGGCAAGTGACAATCGGTGGATTCGGAAAGCCCAATCCGCTGCAGAAACAAATAATATCCGCTTTTTNTTTTGGGTTATTANACTAATAGGCGTGTTAATCTTTGTTNGCTTGATGCCAAGCTTGATAAACCAGAACATCCCATAATCGATACTCAAGTCCTGATTGACCTTTAAGGTGTTGATTCCAGGTATCCCTAATTGCATTAACTTCAAAGAAACCTTCCTCCTCAAGCCTNNGTCGACTGAGAAGATCTTCACTCCAATCGCGCAATGGACCACGCAGCCAATTGCCTAATGGAATCCCAAACCCCATTTTCGGTCGCTCAAACAATTCTTTCTTAAGGTATTTCCCCAGTAACTTTCTTAGCACCCATTTGCCTGTGCCACTATTTATCTTCATANCTAGGGGCAAATTCCATGCAAACTCCACTATTCGATGATCGATAAGAGGGATTCGAGTTTCCAAACNCTCGCCCATCGATGCGCGGTCCACTTTCACCAAAATATCGTCTGGTAAATAACTTAGTCCATCAATCAGCATCATTCTCTGTTCAATAGAATTCTCAGGTATGCCTCCAATGTCGCTTGTCAAAATAGTTTTCGGCTCNCTTGAGTTTAGGACTACATNAGAAGGACACTTCCAGTGTGACACTAGCGCGCGGTAGAACAAATCAGGATTGCTGGCAGTCATAACGTCAGACAACTTGTGGACTTTCAAGCCAGCCTGAGTAATTTTGTGATGGTTGGGAATAGCGAAATCAACCAATCCGTATAAACGATCCCAGGTCTGATACGAAGCGGATTTTAATCCTAATGCGACAAAGCTTTTCATTATATTTGGCAACCACTTCAGCTTATTCCAAATGTTTCTGGTCCAAATATACCGATTATATCCACCGAAAATCTCATCACCTCCATCACCGGATAAAGCCACTGTTACCTGACTAGAGGCCAACTTGGAAATCAAGCTGGTGGGGATTTGTGAAGAATCAGCGAAAGGTTCATCATACAGTTCGGGTAATCTAGGGATTACTGCCCTGCACTCTTTGGGGGTAACATATAACTCGGTATGATCCGTCTGCAGATGAGAAGCAACTGCCATTGCATGGCTTGCTTCGTTGTATACTTCGTCTTCAAAACCCACAGTAAATGTTTTTATGGGCTTACTTGAGTTTGCCTGCATCAAGGCTACCACCAAGGAGGAATCAATTCCCCCGGACAAAAACGCACCCAATGGGACATCGGCTAAAGATTGACCTCTTATTGTTTCAATCAATAATCGCTCTAATTCTGTAAGCGCCTCCTCTTGGCTCCCTTCAAAGATATTCCTTTGCTGATTAGAGGCAACCGATTCCAGCGACCAATAATGGACCGGGTTGATGTCATCAGTTCGACTCAAGTCTCCCATTGGCACTGTGACGTAGGTGCCGGGCATTAATTTATTAATGCCAAGATATATAGAATAGGGTGCGGGAACACAATTGTGCCTCATATAAAGGGCTATTGAATCACGATTTATATCTCCCTTGAACTGGGAATGAGCNCTAAAGGCTTTCAATTCAGAGCCAAAGAAAAACCTTCCATTATTGAGCCCATAATAAAGTGGTTTTTCTCCCATTCGGTCTCGTACCAATGTAAGTTCTCTTTTGTTTTTATCCCAGAGGCTAAAAGCATACATCCCCACAATTTTTTTTAACGCTCGGTCCAGCCCCCAAGTTTCAATGGCCGCAAGCAACGATTCCGTGTCCGAGGTGCCACGCCAGTGAAAATTATTGCCTCTCAATTCATGCCGTATTTGTTCATGATTATAAATCTCTCCGTTGTAAGAAATCACGTAACGACCTGAGGTCGACACCATCGGCTGACTGCCGGCTTTAGTTAGATCNAGAACGGAAAGTCGTCGATGCGCAAAAGCAATACCGACCTTAGAATCAATCCATACCCCTGAAGCATCAGGGCCACGGTGGCTCAAGGCAGCTGCCATTGCTTCAGCTTCCTTTGATGCAAGGTTTTCCTCAAAACCACCTGAAACAGCAAATCCTGCGATCCCACACATTTTTAATTAAATCTTGAGCAATTGGATTTTATTTTCCACGTCAAAGTCAATGTGTCCTGTGCAAAAAATATTAATAGAAGAGTTCATGGTTGAGCTCGTGACGGTCTTTCAACCACTTCGACATTACCCTTACGATATGCGCGTGTAACCCGCCTGCTATTGGAATACCCTCTGGCCCATGAAAAAACTTTTGAACACCAAGCAGTAGGGACAATACTGTTAACTAACAACCAAATGAAATAAAACCATAACGGATATGAGGAAGGATTTTTCCTCCATTCTAACCATGTATTCTTAAGTTCACGGAAATGGTATATCTCAGAATGTTTTTTTCTTATAGTTTTCCATAATTCACAATGCTGACGACCTGAAGTACTGAGAAGCATGCCACTTTCTGTGATTCTATAATGAAATAGNGGCTTTGATACGGTCACTGCTCGCCACCCATTTTTAATCAACCGGATATTAAATTCCCAGTCCTCGTAGCCTTGACGCATGGATTCGTCATATCCTCCTATTTTTTTCCAAGCGTTCTTGGGCAGTAGTAAACAGTAAGGCAATTGATTGAGAAACAATTGTTCAAAACCGTTATAATGTTTTACTGTTGTTCCAGCACCTTGATCTTCAAGNATCATTTGCGGAAAGGCAAAAACACTCTCACCTCCAACTTTCACCGCCTTAAGCAATTGCTCGATTGCACTTGGCTCAAGCCAGTCATCGCAATCTAGTGGTAGGACGAATTTACCTTGAGCTTCTNTAAAACCTCGATTCCGGGCCGAAGGTAAGCCTTTATTTTCCTGATGGACCACATTTACAGAGCTATTAAGAGAACTCAAAAATTCTAACGTTTCACTTTCTGTGGAGCCATCATTGACGATAATTATTTCAATTTTANGATAAGTCTGTGCAAACACACTATCTAATGCCACGCCAAGGTATTGGTGCGCATTATAACAGGGGAAAATGACTGTAACCAGGGAATCAGTCATTAGGTACAAGCTCGCAACGAGACCATATTTCACCCCATAAAGTTGTCACTNTTACCGGATTAAGACCAGCTTGCCCAAGCTCGTGGTTTAACTCAGCTAATGTGTGTTCAACGAAATGTTCTTCATCTGAAAAATAATCGACATTTATTTCTTTGCGAAGGGGGATCGTCCAGTCTCGTTCAAAATTAGGCACACGTATGAGAACTACTTGTGCTCCAGTTTTAGACAAGATTGACTTAAGAAAACCTACCCGATCATCTATGTGCTCCAAAACGTTAGATAATACTACCACGTTAAATNTCTCGGATGGTAGGGTTTCGCATACATCAGCTTCAATGTATGACAGGTTAGAATATACATTTTTGGCTTTTGCTTGCGCTAAGCGCTCTGAATTCCGATCCACCCCGATTATCGTGCAGGACGGATTTAATTTCGCAATACTGCGTGATACAGCACCGTATCCGCAACCGATGTCGAGGACATTATCCCCTGATTTAATGTTGCTGCAAAAAAAATCATGATACTGGGTGAGCCGGTGTTTTGGATGCTCTCCATTCCCGTATGCCATCGCTCGTTCATTAATTACCCACTGCAGTTTGTCCTGATGCAAAAAAAGCCGCCCTAGNCCTCTCTTTAAATTACCCCTNGATTCCAGGATATATAAACCGGTAATAAACTGTTCACGTAATGAGCCGGGGATGATCCGCCACAAATGCGAAATCCCATTTGCAATTACCAAAAGAANCTTTCTGGATCGACTCATTTAGCCAAATTCAACATCTGGTTGAATAATTCCTGGTGCCTTTNAACCCAATAAGAAATATCAAACATGCTACACGCCCGACGTCTTGCTGCCTCAGCCATTCCATCTGATTTACTTACAACCTGAATCATGCCTTCGCCAATTTCCTTGGGAGTTGGTACACAAACCTTTTCCCAACTTGACTCACATTTTAATCCTATCCCCGCCTCATCACCCACTAACTCTGGCACCCCCCCAGACTTAGAATATAATACTGGCAACCCNGAGGATAACGCCTCAATAACAACATTGGGGCAAGGATCTTGATGCTTCATCATTACGTAAGCGTCTGCATTACGGTATATNTCGGGNGCTTCTGATTGTGTATATGCTCCTTTAATCCGAACCTGATTAGCCAACCCCTTCTCTCGCACCAGATTACGAACCAACCTTCTAACATCCGAACTCATCCACCCAGCGATTATGAGATTGTATTTCTTTCCTATCTTCGAAGCCCACCCTAGCCCAAGCAACGTGCTCTCGAGGCGATACCACATATGTTGGTCAATCTTTCCAGTAACCAAAAAAGTAAAAGGNCCGGAGGTTCTTTTATTTTCTANTGGAGAAAATAATTTTGTGTCTACTGCATTATAGAGGATTTCCCCGGGACCTTTGCGTTCTCCAAGATGGTAATTAGCAGCATCCCGACAGAATTTACTCTGATAAAAAACATGATCAGCCGNATGNAAAATCGCCGACATACGTTTGTTTTCCTGATCACAATTCCCTCCGTACCATGCGGGATAAAACGTACCGTTTTGATTGTGCACAATGGGAATTTCCTGTCGTTTTAAACTTCTGATTGCCTGCTCGGTGAGATATGAAGCATTACTAAGNTTGTATACGACATTAAACCCCCATTTCTTNTCGGGAAAAACCTTTTGTAATCTGGTAACCTTNACCAGGGTTCCTCCCACATCCCCTCCCCGTGCGCCACCATAATACACAGCCAAATCTTGATCCTTGGAACTTGTACGGTTTAACCAAACACGCCCTTTACATAAACCTGCATACACGTATCGGATCAGTAATCCCGCTGCCGATTTCTTATTTAGCTTCATCCAGAATCGGCTGATACACCTTCTCCCAGTGTTGCACAGCAACATTGGTCACATCACATACAGCAACATTTTTACGAGCTATTGAGGTCATTTTCGAAAGTGCCGTGCCTGAGAGACTTCTAAGATCCAATGCAGACTCTGCCAGACCATCCACGTCTTCGGCATCTACCATGAATCCATTAACGCGATCCTCAATTAGATCAGGCGCCATCCCGACTGCAGTCGAAACAACAGGAATACCGGATGCCATACTTTCCATAAGGCCTTTTGGCCCACCTTCCTCACGAGAAGTAATCAAATAAAAATCCAGTGCCGAGTAGAGATTAGCCAGTTCCTGAGGAGTCTCAAGATAACGATGAGTATAGGGTATTCGGGCCGCCTCCAGTCCGTTTTTAATATACCCACGGGCAGGTCCCGTTAACATTATATGCAGCGGAAATTCCCGAGCCAATTTCTCTACAACAGATAAAAAAACGTCGGGACCCTTGATATACTTTGGCATGTTGCCTCTACCCCATCCTTGGCCATCCTTTTGAAAAGTACCTATTACTACTGTATCATCTGAAACACCTATTTCCTGGCGAATTTGAAATCGCTTCTCAGTCGTGGCCGGGCGAAACACTTCTGTATCCACTCCTATCGGAATCTTTTCCAACTTACTCTCGTTTACCCCTAGTTTTCGAAGTCTGTCATAAACCAAAGTGCAAGAGACAACAATCTTTGAAAGCTTTGGTGATAAATTTAGAAAATGATCTATGTGCCGGGCTGTTGCAGGGCTATCTTCTGGTTTACCGTGGAAAAATGATGCGACGTAATAGTTTTTGGCCGTAAGGTGCCGAGCCCAACTTTCCCACATATACTGCGAGCCAAAGTGCACTACTTTACTTGCTCCCATAATCCGGTTGGGTAAGGGTGTAACATCCATAATGCCAGGATACATCTTCTCTAAGCTGTTACGGATGGCCTGACCTTCCCAATGAATGGCCCACTGGGCTTTCTCCACTACGTATTGAATCTTTGCTTTTCCATCCGTGCTTCCCAGCCACTCAAGAAATCTCCACGGAATACAAGAAGCACCAATTTTTAAAGATCTTAAAAAATCCATTAAGCCTAATGTAATGCTTTTATAAAATATAAAGTGACATCGACTTTTTATCTGACTGAAAGNTGGTTTAGTAGCACTGTCAGAGGTTCACGCCAAACGTGNCTACGACTAACAATTTTTGTCCTGTTCAAGAGTAATTCTTCGAACATTTTGACGTATCCCTGACCCATTCTATCTGCTGTATTTGGATAACTCTTCACAGCATCACTCCAAATTTCATATTCAACTAACATCCGATCTATAGCCGCTTCAACGTCATCCGGGCCATTATATTCAATTCCATAACCATTACAGTATTCTGGCAAAGAGCCGCTCGAACGGTATATTAGTGGCAAACCACACAAAGCCGCTTCAACCGGATGCATCGGCCCTGGCTCATTCATGGACGCTGTCAAATATGCGTGATTTCTGGCAAGCTCCATTGCTAATTCGGCACCACTCTTTGGACTTATATGACGAACATTTTTAAAAGTGATATCTCTTGGCAAGTTCCCAATATAGGTGAAATCTATTTTTTCCCGCCATCTCTTTTTCGATAATAATCGATCTATGTGCAGATACACATCAAACCCTTTCATCCAATGGGCACCCCAGTGATGAGTCACCAGCTGCATGGGCTGAGTTCGGTCCCAATAACTCCGACCGGAAGCTTTAAATATGCTCTGGTCAGCCCCATTTAAGATAACAGAATGACTACCTTCTCTCCACAGAGGCAAATCCTTGAGCCAGCTCCCTACGAAAACCGTATGGTCAGCGATATAGTTCGCACGTTTGAGCAAACTATTCATATAGCTTGAATTTTTGCGCTCATCACATTCGTTTATTCTCTGAATTACCAATGCATTAGTATTCTTAAAAATGATGTAACGAATAACCTTTGCCGCAGTAAAGGCAGCTGAAGGACTACGCCTCCTAGTTTCAGTTAGCAAAATGATATCAATATCTTCTTCGTCCAACGAATAAACAACCTTGTGACCCGCTCCCTCAAGCACTCGAACGACCGATTTAGCAAATTGGTTTCCTCCACCCCAAGCACCCCGCTGAATGTGGTATCCCAAAGCAATTTTCATGGCTTCTGGCAGGAAAAAAACTGCAACTTAACNGCACTCATAACTTAAATTTACTCTAATAAAGTTGTTTTAAANCACGCTACGCGCCCGTCGATTCGGGTAAACCCGTCAACCTTACCGCATNTCTGTATNATCACCACAAATCGGTTAGAAAGACCAAAACACTATTAGTTTGATCTCAAGCCAAATCTAAATCCTGAACCGGAACATTGACGATTGCTCCTTGGCCGATAAAATCTAGTCTTAGTATTACCGTTTCAATTCCCGAGCGGTCCTCCACCCAAGCCTCAATTCCAGCTAAAGGTCCGCGCTTTATAACAACCCGAGTGCCTGGTCCAATCGATGGGGCAACGTGCATCTCATCAGCAAGGGCAGTTGCTTTCATTATTTCTCCTAACTGAATTTCAAATTCATCTTGGTTTGGTGGCTCAAGTAGATTTGCAATATACTGGCTCTGCTTAACTACTCGAATATTCTCCCGTGAAAAGCTTAGAAAAAGATAGCCAGGAAAAAGAGGTTTAGAAAAACGCACCTCCTTGCTGGCATATTTACGAACACTGATATAAGTAGGCAAGCAGCTGGTGAATGATTCCCTGCGGCACCATCTCTGAAGTTTTTTCTCACACCGCGGCCTTGTGTGGGCAACAAACCAAGCGTCCTCTTTAGGCAAGCCATTCACCTGTAAAATGTTCGCCCCACCTCTTGCTCGCAGTAAAGATTTCACTATGAAAGTTATCAACTGACTCACTGGATTGTTTTGGATTGCAGGAAGTCACCCTGATTTTAGGATCATTTTCAGGACAAGATTCAGACCGTGAGCCAAACTAAATTTACATGGACCATCGCCCTCACTCTATGCCTTATTCTGATCGCATGGTCTTTTGGCTACTGGCAACGAGTTCAATGGGTGAAACACGCAGAGAATCGCCCTAGTGTAAAATGGCAGAAACACTATCTCCCAACAACCCACGACGCTTACCTTTTCGCATCAGTCATCCAGCAAGGCTCAAAAAAGGAACCTTTATCAGAGAAACTTAAAGGCCACCCCGATCAAATTTCCAACGGAGCTTTAACGGTAATCGGGGTACTGCTAGCCAAATATGCGGGGTTTCANCCNTTGGATATTGCCACATATTTACCAGTCTTGGCAGGTGGACTTTTAGCAATCCCGCTGGTTCTGATCGGCCGACTTTATAATGTATCTTTTCTGGGGTTCGGAGCGGCTTGCCTGGCAGTCTCTGCATCCAGTTATTTTAACCGGACTATAGCAGGTTATCTGGATACAGATCTTTTTGCGGTAACTATACCTGCATTTTTAATCTTTTTCCTACTCAAGAGTAACCGTACTGAATCGGTCAGCTGGCTAATAGCCGCAGTCGTCACGATATTTATCTACCCTTTCTTCTACGAACCCGGCTCAACGATTGTGACAGCCATCGGCATAATATATATTGCCTACCGCACAGCAAGTTGGGGAATTAAATTTAGGTCGATAACCAATGAGTCAAAACAATATACACTGATCGCAACTACTTTAATCAGTGTTGCAATATGGCTGTGNCCCAACACCGCGGGATATTATTGGACTTTCACTTATTGGCACCTTTGGGTCAGCCTTCTTGTGATTGCCGTGACTATCCCCGGCGTAATCTATCTTTCTCGCGCCACACTACCTTATGCCAAAGAAGCTCTTAAATTACTGCCGGTGATTTGTTTACTAGGAATGGTTATTTTTGGACCTTCGCTTCGGGGAATATGGAAAAAAACTCTGGCTTATCTTCCTGGCATTCAAAAAGAGCGCGTACTTGAGGCCGCAAATAAACCGGNTTCCGGCGAGAGGAAAATAAAATATAAAAACGTAATGGANACCATTATCGANGCGAAAAACTCTTCGTGGTCNAATTTAATGGTTCGAATATCAGGTTCTGAGTGGGCATGCCTATTAGCACTTTTGGGATACCTTTTACTTATAGTGATATACCCAGAATTCATTATTGCCCTACCTTTNGTGGGAATTGGTATNTTTGCACATTGGGGAGGACACCGCTTTACGATTCATGCGGTACCAATAGCTGCTTTGGCATTGGCCTTTCTACCATATTGCATGCTTGAATTATGGCGTAGAATTTACTCGAGTTGGTCAAATAAAACCCCAAAAAATCTAGATTGCATGGATACGCCAGGTGAATTCTTAAAAGAACATGGCTCTTGGTTCGGAGCCATACTGGCATCACATGTTGTCGCAGCACTAATCATCCTCGCAGCGATTATACCCAACCTAGGATTAGCCATAGATAGATCCAAAGGATTGGCGACGGTGCTAGCTTCAGATGAAGTTAAAATACTTGATGAGATAAAGCAAAAATCACAACCAGGCGACTATGTCCTCACATGGTGGGACTGGGGGTCTGCAGCATGGTTTCACTCAGAGCGAAATGTTCTTACCTCGCCAAACAACCAATCGTTAGACAACTACGTTTTTGCTAAGATGATGACTACAGATTCACCCAGACTAACGGCTCATCTCGGACGGACGGCCGCTGAATATTTTCATCATGGCGGCCCTGATGGGACAAAAGGTCTAGTGGTTAAACACCTATTCAAAGACCAAACTAAAACACCCAATCAGATCCTTGCCGACTTAAAAGAAAACCTACCGGTAGAATCAACTCGTGATGTGTACATTTATTTACCCTCAAAACTATTCAATATCTACCCTGTGCTAAGAAATTTCAGCGAACGAGATTTGCTTACTGGGAAGGAAAAGCCCCGTTTAAACACAACCATTGCACCCTTTTGCCGCAGGGATGGTGATATCGTGCAAATTGGACCACAACCTGGCCAAGTCAGTTTTTTTGTAGATCTTAATCTTTTGATTATCAGCGAATTTAATAGACGACTCACACCACAACGTTTGCAAACTATGTATTCACAAGGGGTGAAGCTCAATTGGCCATCCGGAATAATCTCACTCCGATCAAAAAANGGGGAGTTACTCCATACAAAAAAATTAAATTTTGCGGCGGACAAATTTACTGCTCAGCTGCTCGATGGGCGAAATGTACAAGGAGTAATTTCAAGTGTGGAATCAATATTCCCGAGCACACCCCTAAAAAAAATAGAACAATTGGATATGAATAAACCCGTCACCTATCAGGCAGAAGACGAAAACAATGCTACTTCCGGGTTATGTCTCGCCTTTTCTTCAAATCCACCATTTGCCGTGATTGCAGAAGAAGAGGCTTTTAATTCACAATTATTTCAAATGCTTGTATTAGGTAAATATGATCCAAAATACTTTGAACTCATCTCGGCTAACCCGGGGGGAAAAGCATTTAGAATTAAACGATAAATATTATAGGGCAGAATTCTTNATTGGCTGCTTACTTTATCTTTTGNCCGATACACAGTCCTGTTGAGNGGGAAGCATCTCCCATATTGCCATACAATAATTTTAACCGTCTACCCAAAACNTNCATTGTCTCNNCCCTTTGAGCTTTGCCCGCGTTTGTATCAAGACCCTTGGCATCAGAAATAATATAATCAAAAACCAATCTCCCGCCTTTATTCANTCGATCNATTAAGTAATTTGCAATGTNAACTGGCTGATCTAAATGCTCAAACACTTCATTGATNAANATAACATCAAATTTTCCTTCCACACCATTAAGGGGATCTTCAAAAGAGTCCGGNTTGATCAAATGGGTTGCTGCCGATTCATCNCGACCATGAATATACCTAGCGTAATAAAAGGAATGATTGCCAATATCGGCAAGCACCCAACTAGTAGGGACGTGAGAAAAAAATCTTTTCCAACACGAATAGCTTGGGGCACTAGAACACCCATATTCGAGAACCCGATCGTTCCGCCTCATTACTCTCGGCATAATTTGGATNTTTTTTGGCATGCNGGCATAACGATAAGCGTAATGAAAAACCTGAAATAAAGCCTCGTGATTTTGCCAGTTTAAAACGTGGTCAGCCGATGAGNNCCACTCATATTCNTTTGCCGANGTCATCCGGTTAAATTCTCGTCGGTAGTGNAAACGCAACGAATGAAAATCATGTATTTCNAGAGGTCTGCCTTGAACGACATTTCTCCAAAAACCTGAGAACTCTTCAAACCAATATCTTACAAACCCTGCNTCTACCATGCGGTTCCATAGACCACTTTTTTTCAAGGATGCAAAAAGCAGCAGGCGCCCATAGTTACGAATCCGAGATGGTCGNACCCTCTTCTTACTGGNATCACACAACCATTTGTCCTGCTCAGCGANCGACGCGGCTAAATCCAATCGAACATCNTCAAAATAATTACCNCCTTTANCATATACGGCATGTAACTCTGACATNGCAGTAATTTTAGGTTCTCCTACACCTCACGCAGCAGTTCTAAATCTAGCAAAACCACGGCGAAAGGTTCAACTTTATTGGATTAACCTAAATATGAGACCGCTCCAATTGATTCGATCATCGGGTTTGCGCTTGCGAGGTTTGGATAAGAATTGTACTTAAGAATTTAGGTTTGCTGGGGTCATAGCTCAGTTGGTAGAGCGCGTCGTTCGCAATGACGAGGTCTGGAGTTCGATTCTCCATGGCTCCACCAAATTTNACCCTTTTTAATTAAAATTCTGCNNGTAAATCGCCCTTGCGAGTTCCGGAGTCATGAAGTCCACAACAATACATCCATGACGGAATTCGCGCTTAGATTTTAGGTANTCCATTAAGCGCTGATTGATGGGTTTACTGATAGCGGTAATATTGGGAATCCCCAAGAGGCCTTGGGTATAGCCACTGGTGTAATGAAGATGAAGTCGGTTTAATTTGGAATTTTTTCGAGAGTGCTCAAAGGCCTGCTCAATGATTTTCCATTTAGTTAAAGCGTCTGGAAGAGCAAANNGGTCCTGCACAAATATGCTTTTTCCNGTATGTAAACCGTTATGCCCCCAATCTNTTGCCGGTATCCCCAGCGGCTTGACTGAAGTAAATCGTCTGAGCAAAACCAATTTACCACGTACATCAGCTAATCTTGGTATTTCCTGTTTCGTATACCATGAAAGAGATTCTTTTTTTANGTAAAAACGTACCGTATCTGCAAATGAACGGGTGGTACTCTTTGAACGNTGTTCTTCCTTAATGCTTANAATGACAAACTCGCTTGGGTTCTTTTTGAGGAAAGTAGTCATNGTATTCAATNCAGNATCAAAAGTTATTTTTTGGGAAACCGGACCATGGTAAATGCTGAAACTATCATTTTGATGNCAGCATCGAATGTCAAAAAAACGGACCCCCGATTTTAATTGCTCAGCGAGAGTGAGAGTTTGACATTTAGCAGTACGGGGAAATGGCTCATGAAGAGCTCCTGCATTATGAGTTCCAGGAATGTTAAGTGATGAAACNAGAGCCTTATCAGGGACTTTCATCATCCAATTGTGGCCCGCAGCGTAATCAACATTAGAACTCCCAAATAAACATATGAGAATTAATAGAAACGATCTCATTTGGCTAATAAGTCCCATGATCCCAATGGGTTGACCAGATTATTGCAGTTCTTCGTTTCAAAAAATTATTACCCGCNATTATTNTNTGTAAAAATTAAATTTCTATTGATATTAAAAACTTCCAACAGCAATAGTCTTACGTTAGGCTCCGTGTATGGATTGCCCTAAATGTAAGGCCGANATGGAAACCGTCACTTTCAGCGGAATTGAAGTGGATCGGTGCACTGGTTGCAAAGGAATCTGGTTTGACCGTGGAGAGAAGGAGCTTATGAAGGACGCAGCCGGCTCAGAGGCAATTGACTCCCAATCAGAATCCACCACCGAAGGCTACGAAGAAATTAATTGCCCAAAATGCCAATCAAAGATGACTGTCAACACCAAGGATTTGGGAGAAAAACATTTAACCTATGAAACCTGTATGGGATGCGGTGGCTCCTTTTTTGATCCAGGTGAATTTGAAGACTTCAAGAATGACGACTCCTGGCAGAATGCTTTTAGTCAGGCATTCGCAAACCTTTAAACCAAAAATTTTCTAGAACTGGATCTTAGGTAGAACAAAATATTTGTATTTCTCTTCACCNTCAAGAATTTGCAAACAACTATCTACTTTTACCCCCGTAAAGGTTTGAGTTATTCCACTGGTTGGCCAATGGATTTCCAGTAAATCAATCGACTCAGCCCCGCCTAAGCCAATTTCCTTTCTAAGAGGACTGGCACCAAAGCTTCCACCGCTATTAACNTGACAATAGATAGAGCGTTTCTTGCCAGCCTCAGTTATGTCCACGCGAATTCGAGCACCTATAGCTGCTCGGTTTGATTTTGTGCCTATNAATTTAAGTTTTAGCCAATGGTTACCAAACCCCGGATTTTTNAACATCACATCGACAAATCCATCTCCCGGGTAAGCTCCCCCAACTTGCTCAAATACATCCTGATCTCCGTCATTATCCAAATCACAGAAAACAACGGCGTGGCCCTTCTGTAGGTGGCCAAAGCCTCCGGCGGTAGTAACATTGGCAAATGAATTGCCTCGTTGATTATGATACATCAGATTCGGCATAAGTGCCTCGTAATTCGGATAACCGGTCCCCAAATAAAAATCAGGGAACCCATCATTGTCCAGNTCACCAAAGTTAGAGCCCATGGGCATTGAAAGCAGCGCCAAATTTTGATCCCTAGAGACCTCGATGAATCCCCCTTTACCATCACCCTGATACAAACAAAGGGTCTCGGCTTTAAACGGAAGCCCCAAATAACTTTTTGCTACTGAATCAGTCCCGTCAGGTATCTCATAGCTGGCCACAAAAATATCAAGTGCTCCATCATTATTAAAATCCCAAAACCAAGCGGGAAAACTCCAAAGAGGCTTGTCGANTCCCAAGTCCTGAGCCACGTCGGTGAAGCTTCCGTCACCATTGTTTCGGTAAAGCCGGTTGGGATGGCCATAGCANGAAACATATAGGTCTGGATCATTATCATTATCATAATCGCCCCACACAACCCCCTTGGTGTAGCGATTATTTTGGACCCCCGCTCTCTCNGCCACATCAGTAAAAGTACCATCCCCGTTATTCTGAAATAGCTGCGAAGGAGCCGGCTTATTCCCTATAATTTCATTTCCTACATATAAATCCAAAAATCCATCGTTATTGTAATCTGCCCAGGAAGAAGTTTGGGTGGGATAATTCTCCTTCGCCAAACCAGCCTCTATAGTGACATCAGTAAAGGTGCCGTCACCGTTATTTCTAATGAGTGAATTGGGGTGTTTTCCTTGCTCAGCCAACCACGCTCCTCGCATCACATAAATGTCTGGGTGNCCATCATTGTTATAATCAGTCTGGTTTATATTTAAACCACCATACAATCCAATGAGACCNGATTGCTCAGTTTGATCTATAAATTTTCCCNTNCCCGAGTTAATNAAAAATTTCAGTTGCCCTTTGGGGTGCCAGTTCGAGGCAACAATATCCAGTAATCCATCCCCATTGAAATCATCTGCAATAGCTCCCCCACATAGGCTTCGAGTNTCCAAGCCAATCCGTTTTGCTATATCTGTAAAACGGGGAAAAGCTGTGTCAGATTCAAACAAGTTGGGTTCAATCAAAAACTGTTCTGGCAAACTTTTGGGATAGGTTCCCAGAGTCATNTGGGCGAGGTTCAACAACCACCGCGCGGCTGCATCATCCGGCGAAAGACTNAAAACTTCCTCTAAGTAGGGAATGGCTTTCTGTGAACCTTCCCGTTTTTCATGAANCCCGCCACCTGTAATGGGGAAAATACAACTTTCACTGGTGTGACAGTTGACACAGTTCTCATTTTCTCCCAAGCGCAAGTAGGCTACCGCCAATAAAAAAGTAGTAGTTTTTCGCACCTCCACCCTTTTGTCTGGTTGAATAAACTCAGAAACTTTCGGNATCAAAACATAACACCTNTTGAACTGTTCNATTGCCGATTCGGTTCTCCCTCGGCGCAATTCTTCATTACCTAATTCAAATCGNAGCAGAAGCTCCTGCGGGCTGTCCGGCTTTATCCCGAGCAACTGGGCTTGGATGCGATTTACGGATGCATCCCCAAAGAATGAATTCTGCGACTCACCTGCAATTGCTGCCAATTTACGCAGCATTTCCTGATGGCCAGAAAATTGCGGCTTCTCTTCTGTTTGTATTTGTTTCTTGCCGCAACCGATCAAAATAACCAAAACNCAGGTCGCGATAAAACGTAATACACTTAAATGTTTTATTAAGAATCCCACAAAATGATGATCAATCGTAATGATCAAGAGAAGTAGGGTCAACGAACTTANGAACTAACGCTGACCTGCAATCGGTAGAATCGGCTCGTAGCCAACGGCATCAGGATCAAGCATTAAAACTTTGAACGACCATTCTTTACCCGGCTCAATAGCCTGCTGATAGGCTGAGACTTCGCCCCCCGGGATGGCCTGACCATTCTTGTCCTTCAGTTTAAATCTTACTCGCACAGCTAGATACCGGTATTGTGATACGTTCTCCACCACCCCTTTGATCCATAACGAACCATTATCCTTATCTGTTGCTTTCTCGTGGCTTTTTAATTTTAGATCCGGATCTTTTACCACGTTCTTCGCATTCGCTGCTGCGTTGGCTTTTAATACAGCCGCCTGCTTCGCTGGATCGACTTCTTCAGCCAAACCCACCTTCACTAAAACCGCATGCCTGGTTCGTTTGCGAAGCCCGAAGGGTTCGCCTTCGGTGGTCCATTGTAACCCCAATANCGCCAACTCCCCNAGAAGCACAATTCCNGCAACCAATCTAAATATCGCTGTGTTCGTCCACTTTCTAACCGAGGCACGGCGATGCCCACATTCCACGCAAACCTTTTCCTCAGGCGCCATTTCAGCNCCGCAATTCTCGCAAACNAGTGANNTGGGTTCGACNTCGTTTACNGACTCCGTTNNTGCGATATCCACTGGNTCTNGAGAAACCGAAGGANGCGGTANAGAGCCCATCGCCGGAGGAGCCGGAGCAGANATGGGAGCAGCCTGTATTTGCGGCTTTTGCAGCACAGTCGCCTGTCCGCAATGGGGGCAAGCAAACTCCATCCCCTCGTATTCCGGAGGATACTCAATATGTTCACCGCATGATGAGCAGGAGCACTTATTCGTGTCAGGGGCCGACATGCCAAAAATATTTAATAGCTCTATAAGCTGCCGAATCAAGGCAGAAGTCCTAGGAAAACCTTGCCTGTGGGTTTTGTCTTGGCCAAACTCAGCTCCTTCAGGAGGGATGGCTGAGTGGACGAAGGCACACGCTTGGAAAGCGTGCGTAGGTTAACCCCTACCGTGGGTTCGAATCCCACTCCCTCCGCCACTTTTCCCCACAGATGTCCAACCTCCTCGCTTATTTTCTTTCTGTGAGCGAACCCCACTGGAGAAAACGACGAAGACAAGCTATCAACAGAAAACAATCTCCCACCTTTTATGGTAAACAAGCCATCAAGGGGTTTGACGATATGGCTGAAGGAACCAGTTTTTGGGGACATAAAG
>PBEJ01000020.1 GCA_002719595.1 Verrucomicrobiales bacterium | reverse complement strand
GGCATCACGTCATACGGGTGACTTTCGGCAAGGACAAGATGGACTATGAGGTCGTTCTCCTTGATCGGAAACAGGCTGACAAGCATCAGTTTTTTCCGCGTTGACATTATTAACAAGTCCGTCCTTCAGATTTTTGTTCATCCCGGCGAAATCGAGTTCGTTGTCGCCCGAAGAAGGCTGCTTTTGCCCGAGGCGGGATGCGGTCTGCATTATTTAAACTTTTGCTCGGGTGACTGTGGCTTGGTGAACTTGTCGTCTTCGTAAATGAGGGCCGTAAGGGAATCGAAAACCCGCCGTGCAGTCTAGCTTTTGGGAGCGACCATTTACCCTTCTATCGCCGAAGGGCTAGAATTGGTTTACTGAGTGGAGAGCAAATGCGCACCGAATTGGCCCTAAGGGAGATTATCGATAAGGGTTTTGGGTAGATTGTTTATGTTTGGTAAGAAGGGGCTCATTTCCGCCTTAACCAGTTGTTGCCTGCTGTCATGATGGTGATTAATATGGGATATGGCTCATTTTTATTTCGCGATTCTTTGCTTACTTTTTTTCGTTGTTGATGGTTTAGGGGCTGAACGTTCTAGTGAGATCAAAGTTCTTGATGAGCACCGGATGTATCATCTTGGTACCGAAGGGTTTCCCGAGTGGGATGAGTTTAAGGATAAAAAACCCCATGGCCGCCGGGTGGATGTAAAATTTAAAGCGGCCAAAAATAAATTGCCTCAAATGATTCTTCTGCGCCAAAGGCAGGTGAAGGTCAGGTGGCCTGTTTTACTCAACCAGAAACGGATAGGGTATCTGGCTGCAGAAGACCCTGCTCTATGGCATTCAGTAAAAGTACCTGCCGGAGCCTTGTTGGAAGGTGAAAACACCCTCTCAATAGTTTCCCCAAAGACTACCGATGACATCGAGGTGGGGGATTTTCAATTAACCCGTTTATCCAATCTTGATCAGGTGTTGTCAGCTGGTTTGGAAGTGACTGTTAGTGATGCGTCAGGCCCGGTTCCGTCTAGGATTACTATTGTGGATGAAGCCGGAACTCGCTCATTGGTTTGGCCAAGCTTGCCGCAGCAAAAATTGGCGTACAGGTCGGGGGTTATCTATACCAGTACTGGTAAAGCACTCTTTAAGGTGTTGCCCGGTCGTTACACCCTTTATGCCTCTCGTGGATTTGAATACAGCATGAAAAAAATAAATTTGGAGGTAAACGGTAATGCGATCCGTAAAGTGCAGTTGAAGATCCGTAGGGAAGTTCCGACTCCTGGGCTCGTATCAGTTGATTCACATATCCATACTCTAACTCGTAGTGGGCACGGCGATTGTTCAGAGGAAGAGCGCATGCATACCATTGCTGGTGAAGGTATTGAGTTGGCTATTGCTACTGACCATAATCATCATGCCGATTATTTACCTGTTCAAAAGAACACTGGGACCACCTCATTTTTTACCAGTGTGATCGGTAATGAGGTCACCACTGAGACTGGGCATTTCAATGCCTTTCCTATTTTACCTGATAGTTCAGTTCCTGATTATAAATTGGGGGACTGGACAAAGTTAATGGCGTCTATTCGGGCTACACCTGGAGTGCGGGTCATCGTGCTGAATCATCCGCGTAATATCCATAGTAAGTTTAGCCCGATGTCAGCTGATAATTTTAATCATGCTACCGGCCAGAACCTTTATGGAGCGCCTTATAGTTTCGACGCAATGGAGGTTGTGACTTCAGCGGCCATGCAGTCTGATATTATGAGTTTGTATCGGGACTGGTTTGCGATGCTTAATTGGGGACACAAGGTGGCGGCGGTTGGTTCGAGTGATACTCACGATGTAAGTCGGTTTATTCTTGGGCAGGCTCGTACTTATGTTGAATGCCCAGATGGAAACCCTTCCCGAGTTGATGTTGCCAAGGCCTGCGATAGTTTCCGTAAAATGCGGGCTTATGTGAGTATGGGGTTGTTGGTGAAGATGAGGGTGGATGGGAAATTTAAAAGCGGAGACGTGGCCAAAGGAAAAGGGGATTTAAAGGTGAAGGTGGATGTGCTGGGTCCCTCATGGGTTCGAGCTGATCAGGTTTCTCTTTTTGCCAATGGTCAGTTGATCCGGTCGATGAATATTTCCCCTTCAGACAAAATTGAAAAAGCTAGCGTGAGTTGGGTTTTGCCACGGCAAAATTATGATATGCATCTGGTGGCCATGGCAACTGGCCCAGGGATTACCGAACCGTTTTGGGAAAGTCCCCGGCCCTATCAACAAACCTCAACTGAACATGTTCCCAAAGTGCAGGGAGCTACTAACCCGGTCTTTATTGATGGGGACAATGACGGTCGGTATACCCCGCCCCGATTACAAGCTGAAAAGCTACTTAAGCAACATGCGGGGAATTTGAAAGCTGTATTTAGTACTCTTGAATCGAAAGATCAGGCAGTGGCTACACAGGTAGCTCATCTCCTGCACGCTTCAGGGCATAATCTTCGTTCCAAGTCCTTGACTGAGTATTACCAAAAAAATCCCGCCATTAAGGCGGGATTTGAAGCACTNGTAAAAACGTNGGGCAAGTAAAGCTGCCTATTTTTTCTTTCTAGGTGGCTTTGGGGTATTGTTTACAGAATCAGGATCTTTCTCTGGAACTTTGTATTGAACACGTAGGCGCTTTAATTCTGCCAATAGGTCTGTTTGGATCCTGGAGTAGTCCGAGTTGCCGTAAACGCTTGAAAGTTCGTTTGGATCTTTACCCAGATCAAAGAGTTCCCATTCGTTATTTTGGTAAAAATAGATGAGTTTGTGCCGTCCATTAGTTACGCCATAATGCCGGGCAACGCTATGAGCACCGGGAAATTCATAGTAATGATAATAAAAATGTGTGCGCCAGTCTTTTGGCGTTTGCCCCTTGAGTAGAGGCAGGATACTGGTTCCCTGCATATCTTTAGGGATTTTAGCGCCTGCAATATCTAAAAATGTTTCGGCGAAATCTAGGTTGGAGACAATGTCACTATTGCGGCTTCCCGGTTTCACTACGCCAGGCCAGCGAACCAATAGTGGCATAACCAGGCTTTCCTCGTACATCCAACGTTTGTCATACCAGCCATGATCACCAAGATACCAGCCTTGGTCACTGCTGTAGATTACGATGGTATTTTTGGCGAGGCCAGTTTCATCAAGGTAATCAAGGACACGGCCGAGGTTGTCATCCACTGACTGGACACAGCGAAGATAATCCTTAATGTAACGCTGATACTTCCATTTCACCAAAGCCTCGCCTTGAAGGTTGGCTTTTCGAAAGGCCTCGTTTTTTGGACCGTAGGCAGCTTCCCACACCTTACGTTGTTCGGGGGTGAGGTTTCTAGGTCCTTCATTCAGTTTAAGATCATTATCATTTAGGTGACGGGCAATGGTCATCGTTTGCTTGCCGGCTGCAGAGGTGCGCCCTTTGTAATCATCCCACAACGTCTCCGGCTCTGGAATATCCACTCCGTCAAACATGGTGAGGTGCTTCGGTCCGGGTTGCCAATTGCGGTGGGGAGCCTTGTGTTGATACATCAACATGAAAGGTTTGTCTTTTTCTCTGTCATTTTTCAGCCACGCGAGCGCTTTATCGGTAATGATGTCGGTCGTATATCCGGTATTTTTTTCGGTAATAACTTTTCCCTCCTCATCAGTAGTCTTCATGGGGGGGTTATAGTAGGGGCCTTGGCCAATCAGGACATCGAAGTAATCAAATCCGGTGGGAGTACTCTTTAGATGCCATTTGCCAATCACAGCAGTGGTGTATCCCACCTTACGCAATAGTTTGGGAAAAGTTTGTTGCGAGCCATCGAAGGGCTGGCGTTGGTTTTTTAGGAAGCCATTCAAGTGGCTGTATTTGCCCGTAAGAATAACGGCCCGACTGGGTCCGCAGATTGCGTTGCTTACATAACACTTCTCAAAGAGCATCCCCTCCTTAGCCAAGCGGTCCATATGGGGGGTAGTATTGATCTTTGAGCCGTATGCACTAATGGCGTGGGCTGCGTGGTCATCCGTGAAGATGAACAAAATGTTCGGCTGTTTAGCCGCTAAGAGAGTGGGTAGAATTGCTAAAGTGAGTATGATATATCTTAGTTTTTTCATAGCAGGAATCAGTGGGACCAATTAATCAATTTGTTCTTTGCAAGGCAAGCTTCGTTACTCAGCAGGTAACGGTTCTGGTTGGTTATTGGAGGGCGGTAGGTGCCAATTTTTCCAGCCACGTGCCTGTAAGCAGATCACAACAAAGGAACAGAACATATTAGCAATACTATCAGTCTGATAGCCATAGCTGAACCAAAATACGTTGGCAACGATTCCTACAAGGAATCCCATGCGGCTTTTGTTGCCGAGTTGGTAAAGTGAAATAAAGGTGAAAATCATCGCGGCCCAGTCGCAACCATAAAAATCAAAGGCATGATCCAGTAGATACTCCATTAGGCAGATAGAATGGCCTTTAGAGTGNCCAGATGCCAAATTTATTGTATCGGAATAATTCTTCCCAAATCTGACTGACTGATTCAGCATTTTGTCCATGCCTCATATTTCACGTCGTAAAGCGATTCAGGTAGGTGCAACTTCAGCGTTTGCTTTTAATTTTTTCCCATCACGGGTCTTTGGGGCCAATAACCGTATTGCTGTTGCGGGGATAGGGGCCGGAGGTAAAGGAACCGCTGACATAGCTGGTTCAGCCGCCGCTGGAGCTGACATTGTCGCACTGTGCGATGTGGATCCGCGCCGGGGAGCGGGAACCATCAAGAAATTTCCCAAAGCCAAGGTCTTTACTGATTTTCGCGTGATGTTGGACAAGTTTGGCAAAAGCATTGATGCCTGTACGATTTCTACTCCGGACCATACTCATGCGGTTGCGACTATGAAGGCGCTCCAGATGGGNAAACATTGTTACACTCAAAAGCCCCTAACTCATAATGTGTGGGAAGCTNGNCAACTGGTCAATGAGGCCGCCAAAGGAAATCTTAGTACCCAGATGGGTAATCAAGCACATGCAATGGAGCCGATTCGGCGTGTGGTTGAACTCGTGCGTGCAGGCATCATTGGCAATGTTACTGAAGCACATATTTGGACCAACCGACCGGTTTGGCCGCAGGGCATTGAAGAACGATTGTCTAAAGCTAAAGTACCTGCTGGTGTGGATTGGGATTTGTGGTTGGGCCCTGCCCCTTATCGGGATTACGGCGAGGGGTATCTNCCTTTTAAATGGCGTGGATGGTGGGATTTTGGGACGGGTGCTCTGGGTGATATGGCATGTCACTTAATGGACATGGCATGGTGGAGTTTNGATTTGGGCGTGCCTCACCNTATTGAAGCCCGTCATGGAGGTAACACNAAGGAAAGTCCACCCAATTGGGCNGTGATTGATTATCAGTTNGCTGCGCGCGGTAAGAGACCNCCGGTNAAATTGGTTTGGTATGATGGGAAGAAGGATGGAGTTCAAAATGCTCCTTCCAAGGAACTTACTGGCGGAGTTGAGATGGTGAAAGGTAAGGGAAGGCAAGGNAAGTTNGGGACGATGTTGATTGGGGATAAAGGGCGTCTTTTCTTTAATCGTTTTGTCAGTAACTGGATNGTAACCGGACGCGATGCTGATGAGGTAAAGCATATTGAGGAAACTACTCCTAAGACGATTCCCCGGGTAAAAAGCAATTATACTGAGTGGATCGATTTTGCGACGGGTAAAGGACANTCGCCCTTAAGCCGTTTTGAAGTTGCCGGACCTTATACTGAAGTGGTCCTTCTGGGTAATTTGGCTATTCGTNCNAATGAGCCGGTGGAGTGGAGTCCGCAAAAAGGTGAAGCAAAGGGTGCCAAGGCTAATAGTTATGTACGGCGCAANTATCGTAAAGGCTGGGAATGGTAGATACCAGNCTGTGTTTTATTTTGCCCTTGCGTGAAACTAAACTCGAACGATACTCGGAATGACTCTCATCTAACCCTGAATTTAATTTTCTGTTATGTCCAAAAAAACATTCATCAAATCCTATACTCGACGCGACGTACTTAAAGCCGGTGTGGCTTCAGCGATCGCGGTAAATTTTCTGCCATCACGTGTTTTCGGTGCCAATGAACGGCTGACCATGGCCGGTATCGGCGTGGGCGGCAAGGGCGCTAGCGATATTAAAGGTGCCGGGCAGGTCGGCGAGGTGATCGCGCTTTGTGATTGTGATTTCAACCGTGGCGGTGGCGCAGCCCGCGAGTTTCCTAAGGCGAAAAAATTTACCGACTTCCGCGAGATGCTCGACAAGATGGGCAAGGACATTGATGCCTGTACCGTGTCTACCCCGGATCACACCCATGCGCCAGCTGCCATCCGCGCCATGAATCAAGGCATTCACGTTTATTGTCAGAAGCCGATGACGCACACCGTTTGGGAAGCGCGCCAGATGCGGTTGTTGGCGGAGAAAAATAAGGTTTGTACGCAAATGGGCAACCAAGGCACTGCCAGCACCGGCATGCGCGAGGGGGTGGAGGCATTGTGGGCTGGCGCCATCGGCGAGATCAAGGAATGTCACGTATGGACCAATCGTCCCGTGTGGCCGCAGGCGCCGGGCGTTACCAAGCGTCTGCCTAAGCAACCCGTGCCGGATCATGTGGATTGGGATTCCTTCATCGGGCCGGCCGAGATGAGGCCGTACAATGCCGGGTATCATCCCTTCAAGTGGCGTGGTTGGTGGGATTACGGCACCGGCGCCATGGGGGACATGGCCTGTCATACCGCTAACCTCGCCTATATGGGCTGTAAACTCACGCAGCCTACTTGGGTGGAGCCGATCACCGTGGGCCCCGTCAATCCTGAGACATTCCCGGCTTGGGCAATTGTGAAACTGAAATTCCCCGCCATCAAAGGTCGCGGTCCCGTGGACTTTTTTTGGTACGAAGGCAAACAGGACGGCAAAAAGAAACTGCCGCCTGCCGAGCTTTTCCATGGTAACCGCCCGACCAACAGTGGCTCGCTGATTGTCGGCACCAAGGGGATCCTGTATTCGCCAAACGATTATGGTTCCAGTTGGCAACTCCTTCCCGTGGCCGGTGGCACCAAGGCGCCTGAATATAAGAAGGTCGATCCTGTGCTCACCCGCAACAATCGCGGTGACGTGGGGATGAAAATCGAGTGGGCTGAAGCCATCAAGGCCGGCAAACCCGAGATAGCCCTGAGCAACTTCAACCATGCTGGTAACTTCACCGAAGCCATTCTCATGGGCAACATCGCCATGAAGGTCGGCGAAGGGTTCGACTGGAACGCCGACAAGCTCAGTTCCTCAAACAAAAAAGCTACTGCCCTGGCCACTAAAGACTATCGCAAAGGTTGGGAGGTTTGACTATAGCGTCGATGGATAATTTTTTTGGTGTATTTTTTATCTTTGCTTTGATCGGCACCCTTGATGCTGACGACAAAGCGGAGATAAAAAAGAAAAATGATATTGCAGGTGTGTATGCAGGGCTGGTTGAAGATGAGCTAGCGCGCTTGATCATTAAGTCGGATGGATCGCTGACAATCTTCCCGTCAAAGGATTCGGAAATCGTTTTACGCGGCAAGTGGAAACTGGAAAAGGGGTTGGTTGTTGCCAAGTTGCTAAATCCTGAAGGGGAACAAATTACTGCTATACTTAGACAGACGGGGAAGGATATGGTGGTATTGAAATCAATTCGTCCGGATGGTGGTGTTACTGAATTTGGCCCTCCTCATTTCAAAAAGAAAAAGGCATTTGGTGAAAAGGGGCCCAGTGGATTATATGAGGGCGTTTTTGATGATGAATCCTTGCTGGTTGAGTTGACCCATAAAGGTAATGTTTCAGTGCGTTCTGCTGAGGATCCAAATGGAGACGACATTTATACCGGTAAATGGAAATTGGATGGTAAACACTTGCTTTTGAATGTGACGACGGTTTGTTGCGATGAGGCCACAGTAAAAGTTCGAATTACCAATACGGGTTTTATGATCATTGAAGTTGATTCACTTGATGGTAAACAGACTTATTCAGAAGCTTTACTTAAGCGTCAGGATTCAGCTAACAAAAAAAATATTAGAAAAAAAGAAACCAAATAATTTTATCTCAACGGGCTACTCTACGATCCCTGCTTACCTCGTCCTTCGGACGGGGTTTTTTATTGGGATCAATGGCATAGAGGTTGCTCACAGTTTATTTACATAATTTGTTCCGGCATAAAGCTGGTAAAATAGCCATAAAATGCTAAAAATAAGGTGTTTTGTGGATATAGTTGTTGTACGTGAGGGTAAATTATGTCCGTAGCGGAGGAAATAAAGGACAGAGCGGCTGATCTGACAGGTAAGGCCACCGAATTGACCGAGGTACTTGAGCTGCGTTTGGCTGCTCAGCAGGGGTATATCCGTTCTCAGTTTGTTTTAGCAGTAAAGTTGGCTATTGGAGATGGGGTGGAGAAGAATTTGGATGAAGCGGTAAAGTGGTACAAGAAAGCGGCCACAAAGGATTATCCGCCTGCGCAAAATAACTTGGGTCTTATTTTAGCCGGTTCAGTTTTTTCTGCGCCCGATCCTGCAGAGGCAGTCCGGTGGTTTCGCAAGGCAGCCGAAAGTGGTTATGCCCCAGCTCAATGGAATTTATCAAGGCATCTGCAATCGGGTGAAGGCGTTCAGCGGAATCTCTCAGAATCAGTGGAGTGGGTGAAGAAAGCTGCTGAACAGGATGTTGCCGCAGCTCAGAATCGATTGGGGGTATGCTATTCGGAAGGCATTGATATGGAGACCGATGAGGTGCAGGCCGTTAGTTGGTTTCGNAAAGCATCCGAAGGAGGATTAGCAGCGGGTCGCTACAATTTGGCCCTTCGCTTACGTACTGGTCGTGGTGGTACAGAGCAGGATACAGACTTAGCCCGGGAATTAGCTCAAAAGGCCGCAGAACAGGGTTTGATGGATGCCCAGTATTTGTTGGGGCAAATGTGTGAAGCTGGCGAGGGAGCTGAGGCGGATGAAGAAATGGCAACNCATCTGTACCGGCAGGCTGCAGATCAGGGACATATGGAGGCACAAAATATTCTTGGTCAGCGTTTGGTTGATGGAATTGGGGCCCCACCTGACACGGTTGAGGCCTTGCAATGGTTTGCTNTGGCGGCCGAGAGTGGTTGTGTGCCGGCGCAATACAATTATGGTCGACACCTGCTTCAGGGTGATGGGGTGGCGGCGAATGGTGGAGCAGCTGCTCATTGGCTTCGTTTGGCTGCCGTAGCGGGTCATATTGAAGCTCAGTTTGTTCTTGCCGACGCTTACGATTCTGGATTGGTGCTTCAACAAAACCCGAAAGAATCATTGAAATGGTACCGAAAATCCGCTGAAGGAGGAAAGATTGAGGCACAGTTTGCGCTAGCAGTTAGCTTGGAGTGCGGTGAGGGATGTACTCCCAATATTGAAGAGGCAGTGAAGTGGTATGAATCCGCCGGAGAAAACGGGTATGCTCCGGCTTTATTCAATTTGGGCGTGCTCTACTTGCAAGGTCATGGGGTGGTTCCCGATGATGAAAAAGCGGTTCACTATTTTAGACAGGCATCGGAACAGGGAGTTTCCAATGCCCAATGCAATTTAGGGGCTATGTACGAACGAGGACGTGGAGTGGCTGANGACCATGCGGAGGCCCTTAAGTGGTATGAAATGGCGGCAAATGAGGAATTACCCAAGGCTCAATATAATGTGGCAGTGATGCACCATGTCGGACGAGGCACTGAAATAGACATGCGAAAGGCTGTTGAATGGTACGAGCGAGCGGCCAATCATGGACATGCAAATGCGCAGTATGTGTTGGCCACCCTTTATCATCATGGTGAGGGAGTTGAGGCTGATTTTAAAGTGGCTGCCAAATGGTATCGGGCAGCCGCCGGTCAAGGAGTGTCAGAGGCGCAGCTGCTATTAGCAGATTGCTATCTGCGTGGTCGAGGGGTTCCCGAAGATTACGTGTTGGCCTATGTNTGGTTTAATTGTGCCGCTTCACAAGGTATTGAGGTGGCCAAACGGTATAAACGGTTAACCGAGCGCTGCATGACTCCCAATCAGATTGCCAATGCACAGGAAAAATCGCGCGCTATGATGGCGGCTTAATTTTTGCTAAGCACGGGCTTCACCCGGGCGCGGGCATACAAGTCTTGCCATTCTTTCGATCCATCATCAAAGAGAAGATGAGTGGTAACGCCTGCTTCGAAGTAGGGTAGATCGTTGGGTTTCATGAATTTTCTAAGCATNTAGTTTACGCCACCATTACTCGCCACATACATTTTTCGACCGTCAGGCCAACGAGTTTCCAACAGTCTTTGGGGCTCAGGTCGTGACTTTGGCTTGGNCACCGTATATTGCTTAATTANTTTCCAGTCCAGTTCTACGCCGAGGCCGGGTCCATNAGGAATACTGGAGAAACCTTCTTTCACGGTGATGGGTTGTTTGATGGGGGATTTAGCATAAAGCTGGAAACAGTTTACAGCCGGCCAAGTGGCATGACTGAGCACGGCTCCGAAGTGNAGTGACCATACTCCAGTAATGGTGCTACCTACCAGTTGCAGCCAGAAAGGCATGTTAGCCATGGCAGCTACTCTACCAGAATTCATTACACGACTGGCTCCTCCTCCAATAACAAATCCGTGGCAAACTTTTTCGCGAATGGCTATTACCGGTTTGGGGTTGCCATAATGCATGGCTACTGCGGCCTTGGTTTCGGCACAGATGCGTTGATTGCCNGAGATGTCTCCCTGAGGAATAGGNGTTTCTACCATCTTGGTAATGGGGTATTGCTCCAGATGTTTCAGGATGGGGATGCCGCGCTTGGCATCCAAAAGCGTGTCGTTGTAATCGAAGGTAATAGAGAATCCATCCGGAGCAGCGTCATTACCCTGTTTGGCTTGCTGCCAAATATCAAACCAGGGACGTCCTTTGGTTTTGAACGCCTTGTAGCCGGCTGCCGCCGCCGCTTTAGTTTCGGTGGCGACATCCTCAGGCGGTAAATCAATATCCCACCAGGCAACCGGAGTGGTTTGGTGGACCTGTTTTCCGAGTAATGCATGAACAGGGACACCGAGTGATTTTCCCACCGCATCAAAGCAGGCAATCTGTAGTCCAGCTCCCAAATCATCATTCCACATGATATCTGCTGCGTTCTTATCCTTGGCAAAGGCAACATCACTATCGGTCGTGGCACCCCAAGTGTAATAGAGCATGGTTTCCCCGAAACCGGTAATGCCATTGGCTAGTTCCACTTCGCAGATTTCGCTATAGACCCAGTGGGGTAATTCACGCGCCATATTTCGGGCGGGCACAGGCCGGTAGGGTAGGGCAAGGGTAGTGCGTCGGATATTTTTAATGCGCAGGCCCGGTTCATTGGAGCCGGGTCGTGCGGTGGGCCGGTTTGATTGGCAGCCAGTTAGAGTCCAGAGGGCGGCGGTGGCGGTGGATGAAAGGAGCCAATTGCGGCGGGATAGCATGAGGTAAATTGTAACGTTGGACTGAGCTCTGTCACGGAATTCTGTGACATTGATTATATGGCTTATGGTGTTTCTTACCGAATTAATTTATTGANTANNNCAAGTTTCAGGATTAGTCCGCCAATTAGNCCACCGGTTAGTGCCCCAATGGTGATATCCAGCGGGGAATGAACCCCTAATGCCACCCGCGAAAGACAAATGGCTCCGGCCCAAAGAAAGGGAATCCAGATCCATCGTCTCCCATTAGGAATTAGTTCACTGATTAGGTAGCNAAGGATNATTNCGAATAAGAAGGCGTTCTGCGAATGGCCTGAAGGAAAGGAAAAGCCTGTTTGAGCTTCCCAGTGCCTTCTAATCAATGGATGAACTGATTGAATTAGCGGGTGATTAGCATTTTCTTTGAATAGTTTTTCCAGAAACTGGGTGCGCTCTGGTTTGNCGCCNTTATTGTAAAGTTTCTGGCCTACAAGNAGGCCTTCCTTTTCCAGTTTGATGATAAANGGCCGATGTTTGCCTACGGCTGGCTTTGTTAGAAATTCATTAACCAAGGCAAAGCAGAGAAGGATGGCGAAAAGTCCGGTAAAAAACTGAACCGCCTTAAAAGTTCTGACTTTGAGTCCAGTGTGTTTCGAAGCGACTAATGCGGTTGCTAGTAGTAGAATAAATACGATTCCCCATTGAGCTCCGCTGTCGGAGATCAAAAGCCAAATACGGCTGAAAGGCTGTTCGGTTAGAAAACCACTAAAGGATAGGGAGGGAATCTGTGCCGCAATTGCTGTCACAAGAAATGCGATTATGCTGTGGTGCAGGACTCTTCTTTGAGAGTCAGTATGGGAATTTTCGTTCCATTGTTTTTCTTCTGTGTTAAATGCAGACACTGACGCAGTAGACTTTACGTATGCAGGCGCCAGCACAAAAGATTTTTCAGTAGCTTGCCTCACCGCTTTAGCTCAGTATGATCTGGTTCATGAAATCCGTGTTTCTCTTTTTTTTGTTTTGCGTGTCGATAATTGCAGNCNCGACGCAAAANGACGTGCGCGATTCAGTGGATAAAGAGTTTTCAAACCTGTTAAAGCTTTATCAACATTTACATGCGAATCCGGAAATATCCTTTCAGGAAGAGAAAACCGGCCTTCGGCTCGGCGCGGAAATGAGAAAACTGGGGTTTGAAGTGACTCAGAATGTAGGTGGGTTCGGTGTAGTGTGTGTATTGAAAAACGGGAAAGGGCCGACAGTGTTGGTGCGAACCGATACGGATGCTTTGCCAGTGAAGGANGCGACNGGTTTGCCTTTTGCCAGTACACGTACAACGACTGATGCCTCGGGAAAGACAGTACCAACCATGCATGCTTGTGCGCATGATGTGAGTATGACGTGCTGGAACGGTGCGGCCCGTGTGTTGAGTCAACTGAGANNGAAATGGAAAGGGACGCTGGTTTTTATTGCCCAGCCGGCCGAGGAGCGGGGTGCAGGGGCNAAAGCTATGTTGGCTGATGGGTTATTTAAAAGGTTTCCTGTACCTGATTATTGTTTGGCTCTACACGTTTCATCAGATCAACCGGCCGGGACGCTTGGCTATACCAGTGGGTTTGCTATGGCTAATGTTGATTCAGTNGATATCACCGTGCGTGGAGTGGGAGGGCATGGATCGCAACCTCAGTCTACNAAAGATCCCATTGTTCTGGCTTCACAGATTGTTTTGGCTTTGCAAACGATTGTGAGCCGTGAAATTCATCCGTTGGATCCAGCGGTTGTCACAGTGGGAAGTATTCATGGCGGAACCAAGCATAACATTATTCCAGATGAGGTTNATTTGCAGTTAACCATTCGTTCCTACTCAGATGAGGTACGTGANAAATTAATTGCTGCCATTAAACGAATTACNATAGGGCAGGCNTTGGCTGCTGGCTTGGCTAAAGAAAAACACCCATTGGTCAAGGTTAAGGATGAATATACCCCGGCTGCGTACAATGATCCCAAGCTGGTGGCCAGAGTGAATGGGATATTTGAGAAGTGGTTTGGTAAGGATATCTTGATTGAGCGTAAGCCAACNATGGGCGGGGAGGATTTCGGAAGATATGGCCGGACGGAGCATAAAATTCCGATCTATATGTTTCGATTGGGCGGAGTGTCACCTGCTGCAATGAAACGGGCTCAGGCACTAGGNCAACCCTTGCCTTCACTGCATTCGGCNAAGTTTGCTCCTGATACAGACTGTATTCGTACTGGAGTTACGGCCATGAGTGCGGCAGTTCTGGAATTGTTATCCAAAAATTAGTCGAGATTCATCGCATTTCATCGTAAAAGCGGGTCTTGGTGGATTCNACTCGTAATCCTTTCCTGCGCTTTCCGGTCGTAACGATCGGGGTGATGATNTTTGCNTGTGTGCTATCTCTTGTATTTTCCACCGTGAAAGTGGATTCAGAGATGGATGATNTGCTCGCAGGTGATCAGCGCAATCAGGANAGTTATNNCATCGCTCGTGANTTACTTGGNGAAGCTGTNCCGGTGGTTGTTAGTCTGGATTGTGGCGAGGTCTATAGTCCTTCGGGGATTGAATTAATCNGGAGGGTGTCTTGGGTGTTGGGNGAGATTCCCGGTGCGACTCTGACTTACACNAATATTCAGTCAGGTCTGACTAATGCCTTCTCGGTGACNAATGTGAATAGCTTGGTTACGGCAACCCGCCCAGTGCGTAGNGGGTTTTCTTTGGAGTGGCAAAGAATTGTACCTCCAACTCTCGATGAGCAGGGGATGGCCCAATTGCGACGGTGGTCGCAGAAACATCCGTTTGCTAGAAATATATTGGTAGCTGAAGATTCAAGGCACACGGTTATTATCGCAAACTATANCCGACCCTTGACTACNCCCGGAGAACAGGCTCGATTCCAGACTGAAATTAATCATGCGCTGCAGCGTTTTCGCGATGAAGGTATATCCGTTCAGGTCATTAGCTTGCCGCTTATTGAACATGAAATCCGAACTTCCATTAAGGATGATATGCGACGGTTTGTGCCCTTAGCTATCGTTGTGCTTTTGGTTGTTTTGATAGTGACTTTTCGAAATGCTCCTCGCCTCATTGTTTTCGTTTTGGCCAATCAAATAATGGGGGTCGTGCTGCTTCCGGGGCTNTATCAGTTAACCGGTTTNAAGTTAAATATTTTTACTATTTTACTTGTGCCGCTTTTGACTGGAATTCATTTGGCCATGTTGGTTCACGTGGCAACAGCCTTCCAGCGTGCCTGGCTTCAGTGTGGGGATCGGACTGAAGCAATAAAGATAATGTGGGGTGAGGTGGTTCGGGCCAGTGGGTTTTCCGCCTTAACGACAATCATTGGATTATTAGCNCTTCTGTCAAGTGAAGTGACTCAGCTCCGTGAGTTTGGCGTCCTCGGTGCAGTTGGGATGATAATGTTGTTTGCCCTGACCTTTGGGCCAAGTATGGCATGGTTGGNNGTCCTNTTTGGCGGGAAAATTGACAATAAAGACTCACAATTACCTTCAAGTTGGGGTGAANGTTGGGCTGTGCGTATGAGAAAGGCTTATGAGCCGTTACTTATTTTGGTGTTCTTCGTTGTTGTTATAGTTCTAGCTGGAATAAGTCAGGTGCGGACTGATGTGCGTGCCTCAGAATTCCTTAACCGNCAAAGTCCGACTCGGCAGATGATAGAGAAAATGGATGAGGCTTACGGGGGTATNAATATTGTCCAACTGGAGGTNGATTCAGGGCTTACTAATGGCCTCAATAATCCGACTTTTTTGAAATATCTACAAAGTGTGCATGATGCTGCTGAGGCGGAGAAAGACGTGACCGCAGTTTACTCTTATACTCAACTTATGTCTGCCATCAACGAAGTTTGGGAAGGAGGTAAGCCCGGATCNTTTCAATTGCCAAATAATCCGATTAAGTCGGCTTTGTTCTCAGGTATTGTGAACTCACAAAAGGCTCAATTGCCGTTTCTNACGATGTTGTGTGATACNAATTTTNAAACGGCTCAACTCACANTGAGGACTCGTGATATGTCTAGTGATTCCTATTTGAGTTTATTGGAANGATTGGAAAAGGAGGCACAGTCTGCAGCACCTGAAGGAGTACNGGTGTCCGCTCANAGTGGGATTCGAGGNATTCTTGAGGCAGACCGGCGTATAGTTANGAGCCAACAGAGNAGCGTTTTATGGACCGTAGGATTAATTGGTCTGGTGCTCGCTTTATTGTGGCGATCAGTGGATTTAGCTTTGCTGGCCTTGGCGGTGANCTTGTTGCCAGTTGGGTTAATTATTGCAATGCAGGGGCTAATAGGTGTTCCGCTCAATTCTATCACCATCATGGTGGCAGCCGTGGCACTTGGGATTGCCGTTGATGATACAATTCATTTTATTACGCATTGGCGGGATCAAATAAATGAGGGGTCCAGCCCCCTCGTGGCGGTTNGTTCGGCCATGCGGGTTAAAGGTCGTCCGATTATGGCTACTACAGCAGTTTTAGTGGGNATGATGGCGGTTTTTTGGGTTTCTGTGTTTCCCCCTGTGGTTCATTTCGGTTTGNTATTATCAGTCGGTCTCATTGGGGCTCTTACCGCTGCCTTGGTGCTTTTGCCNGCATGGCTGGGGCGGCAAGGAGAGTAAGAAATGCTGGACGGAACTGGGTTGCTGGGTAGATTTCGGCCACCTGTCTGTAACAATACCAACGCAGCGGGCTACCCTAAGGGGATCAATTAGCCAAACAACATGAACAAACTCACACCACCGCGGGGTTATACTCAGGCGGATACCGAGGCACGACAACAATGGCTTAGGGAGCAAACGGGGCATCAGGTGCCTGATTTTGCCCTGGATGAGCCGGAAAATCTCAAGGGTTTGATCGAAAATCACGTTGGGTTTGTCGGTTTGCCTCAAAGTGTGGCAGGCCCTTTAAAGATCGANGGAACCTATGCTCAGGGAGATTATTACGTNCCACTCTGCACGGTGGAAGGCACATTGACCCTCTCCATGACCCGTGGNTTTTACCTTACTCATCGCAGTGGTGGTATCAAAACGCGTCATGTGAAGCAGGAGCTTTCGCGTGCTCCAGTGTTTCGTTTCGAGGAAATTGAAGAATCTCTCCAGTTTATAAAGCAAATTGACGAGCATTATGAGGCGATAAAGGCGGCAGCGGAAAGTACGACAAGGCATGGCAAACTGATTCGCATTGATAAAATTCCAATTCATAACCGTGTGATCCTTGACTTTATTTACGATACTGCTGAAGCAGCTGGTCAAAACATGGTGACNATGAGTACTGATGCGGCTTGTAAGTACATCGTGAAAAATCTCTCTAATGGTACTCCTCACCGTTATCTTGTTGAGAGCAACTTCAATGCGGACAAAAACCCTGCTCAGCGTAGTTTGATGAAAGGGCGAGGCCATCATGTTATCGCGAGTTTCAGGATTCCNAATCGGGTATTAAAGAAATTATTACGTGTTTCAGCCGACGAAATTGTCGAAGCACTGGTCGATAAGCATTTGGGCTCACAAATGGCTGGAGTTCTTGGAATGAACNTACATGTTGCTAATGCTTTGGCCGCCTTGTATTTAGCTCTGGGGCAGGATGTGGCATGTGTTTCAGAGAATGCGATTGGTATAGCAACTTATGAGAAGCGAGGTGACGATCTATATGCCACACTTAGCATGCCCAGTTTGACCGTTGGTACCGTCGGGGGGGCAACCCGATTAAATGCGCAAAGGGCAAACATGGAGATGATTGGGTGTGCTGGTGGCAAAAATTCCTCACGCAAACTAGCGGAAATTATTTGCGCGTCTGCGCTGGCTTTGGAGATTTCTCTAGCTGGAGCGATTGTAAGTAATGAGTTTGCCGAGGCCCACGCAAAATTTGGGAGGTAAGTGTGTCGACCTTCAAGGACATGCTTCAACGGGCAGAGCTCGATTCAGATTACAATTATCTAAAATCCAGCCCACGTGGGACTACGGCCTTTTGGCACAAGTGTTTTGAATTATTCTGCCGCATTCTTTTTAACTTATGGTGTCCTACAAAGGTGGTAGGTAGGGAGAATTTGCCCTCAGCCCCATTCATATTTTGCAGTAATCATTGCAGTCATATTGACAGTGGAGTTTTGATGTANGCGGGGGGTGAGGATTTTGACCAATACGGCATGGTTGCGGCGAAGGATTACTTTTTCGATAACAAAAGTAGATATAATTTCCTCTCGCAGATGATGAATTTAATACCTGCAGATCGGGATGCTTCGCGTGAGAGTGTTGTGAAGCTCATGGTGGCTTGCCGGGAGTTTACGAACTATAAAAACCGCTGTATAATCGCATATCCTGAGGGTACNCGGTCCGAAACGGGAGACATGGGGCCAATGAAAAAAGGGGTGGCTATGATTGCTGCAGAATTGAATCTTCCGATTGTTCCCGTATACATTAATGGCACCAATCGGGCTTTCCCCAAGGGGGGTAGTTTTTTTAAGCCAACNCGTATACGCGTATACATAGGAGAAGCTATTGACCCATATCGTTTTGCTGAGGANAATGCATCTGGCCGGTCAATCTACAGGGCAATTACTAATGAGATGGAAAGTAGGATTTGCAAATTAAAGGAGATCCATGGCTGAGTATCAAGTGCGTCATATGAAGTGGTGGGGCTGGGGCGATGAGGAAGTAACCTTTAGTGATGCAGACAAACCCAAGCTTTGGCCTTATCTTTGTGGTGAGTTGGGGTTAGATGGGGATTATTTTACGCCGCCTGTTTCCTTCGAAGACATCAAATTGCCTCCGGTTAAGGCTAATGAGCCATTTGTCAGTGCCTTAAAAGCTGCTCTGAAAGATGATCAGCTTTCAGCTGACAAAAAAGATAGGCTCATTCATTCGGCAGGGAAAGCTTTCAGGGATTTATTACGCTTGAGAAATGGACAGGTGGACTCTGCCCCGGATTTGATTGTTTATCCGGCTAACGAAAATGATGTCGTGACTATTATTAAAGCGGCAAATGAACACGATGTCGTGGTTATTCCCTTTGGCGGTGGTACTAATATTGCCGGCTGTCTCGAACCAAAGGATCGCAGTGACCGTTTTATTGTGAGTATGGACATGTGGCGAATGAACCGTGTGTTAAGCGTGGATAAAAAATCTTTAGTGGCAAGGATTCAGCCGGGTGTTTATGGCCCTCACATGGAAGAGCAACTGGAAGCTCAAGGGGTTACATTAGGGCATTTTCCGGATTCATTCGTGCATTCTACCCTTGGAGGTTGGGTGGCGACTCGTTCGGCTGGTATGCAAAGTGATAAGTACGGCAAGANCGAGGACATGGTGATTGCTTTGCGGATGGTTACACCCAGTGGCACTATTGTTACCCGAACCGTACCCAATACTTCCAATGGTATTGATGTTCGTAGTCTGTGTATCGGTAGTGAGGGTATCTTAGGGGTCATTACGGAGCTGACTATGCAGGTGCATTGTTTGCCTGAATTCAAGATGTTTGAAGGCTGGCTTTTTCCGGACTTTGAGAAGGGAGTGCGGTCTATTCACGAGTGTATGCGTTTGGGGGTAATGCCTGTGATCACAAGATTAAACGATCCGGGAAAGACTGCGCTAAGTGCTGCATTCAAAAAACCCGATAGCGGGATAAAAGCATCAATTGGCAGTTTGATAAAATGGTATTTGCGCTCAGTTAAAGGGTTTGATTTTAGCCAGAGCTGTATGATGACTACCGCTTACGAAGGTGATTATGATACGTTTCANATGCAACGTCGGGAGTCTTCCTATATCTTTAGGAAACACGGAGGGTTTTGTCTTGGGGAGGGTCCCGGTAAATCTTTTCAGGAAGCCAAATATGATTTTCCTCACGTGCGGGATTATTTAATGGATCGGGGAGTAATGGGAGATGTAAGCGAAACTTCCACGACTTGGGATAATCTTTTAAATTTATACACCAAAACCNTGGCTAACNTTGACCAAGCNATTCGGGATACTGGTGTGGATCCGTGGGTAGGGTGNCACATCAGTCACAACTACCACACTGGAGCCAGCCTTTATTTTACATTTGGCTGCCGAAAGATCGAAGGCANGGAGCTGGAACAATATCTTTATATTAAAAGGGCTGCAGAGGATTCATTCATGCAGAATGGAGGGACTTTAAGTCATCATCATGCTGTGGGAACTGAACATTTACCCTGGGTTGAAGAGGACATATCGCCTACTGGCGTGAAAGCAATTGAAGGCCTAAAATCGGGATTGGATCCCAAAGGGGTAATGAATCCCGGGAAAATTATTCCTGGACCCAACCCATTGCAAGCGTGGGGGTTGAGTGATGAGGTTATTAAATCCTTCAAACAGGCTGACTGATGTTTGCTAAAAAAACCTTCATCATTACCGGGGCATCTTCCGGTCTGGGAAAGCAAATGGCGTGTGATCTTTCCGGTAGTGGCGCAAACTGTGTNTTGTTTGGTCGCAACGAAGATAAACTTGCAGAGACCCTTTTACTTTGTGAAGAGCAGGGAGGTCAGGCTATTTCTGTTATTGGGGATGTTACACAGCCTGATGATTGCCAGCGGCTTGTCGATGAGGCGGTTAAAAGATTCGGCGGGATAGATGTTTATATNTCCAATGCGGGGCTGAGTATGTGGGCTTCTTTTGATCAGGTTGAGGACCTTGGGATTTTCCGTCAGTTGATGGAGGTCAATTATTTGGGGGCGGTTCATGGTGCACACTATGCATTACCGCATCTAAAGAAGAGTGCCGGTCAGTTTGTAGCCATCGCNAGTATTCAAAGCAGGATGGCTATTCCTCACCACACCGGATACGCAGCTAGTAAGCATGCTCTCGANGGTTTTTGCCACGGATTNCGTTATGATCTGGAGGGTACGGGAGTAAANATTCTTACCGTTCATCCACATTGGATTCGAGGGACAGATATGAGGGCTAATGCATTTTCATTTGATGGAGGTGTAGTGGGAAAAAGCAAACGGGCTCATAACAAGGAATCAATCACTTCGGAGAAATGTTCCCTTGCTGTACTNAAGGCAATTCATAAGCGCAAAAGCGAACTCGTTATTCCTAANAAACTAAGATTGGTGCCNTGGTTAAAATTATTATGGCCCGGTTATCTTCGATGGAAGATTCGAAGTCTTATAAAAGGGCAAGGCAAATGAGGGGCTATGGGTGAGCCGACAAAAAAATCTTTTTCTTACCGATTATTTCGTTCCGTTTTCGGTTTGTTCTTTAAGGTTTGGTTTCGAATAAAGGTTTTTCATAGGGAGCGTGTTCCAAAGACAGGCCGTGTAATTCTTGCTTCAAACCATGTATGTTATTTTGACCCTGTATTTGTTGTTTCTTCACTTGAAAGGATGGTGGTGGGGCTTGCCCGTGAGTCGGCATTCAAAAATCCTATTAACGGGTTTCTCCTGCGTAGTTGGAGAATGATTTCTGTGGACCAGTCCGGCTCTGGCCGTGGCCTGAAAACTTTTCTTTCCCGCCTGCGCAGCGGTGATGCGGTGATTATGTACCCTGAGGGAACTCGTTCTCCTACTGGGCAGATTCAGGCACCACAGCCNGGTATTGGTTTGATAATTATCAAAAGTGATGCCCCGGTAATTCCAATTAAGATTTTTGGCGCTTTTGAGGCATATCCCCGGCATTGTTTGTTCCCTCGGCCCTATCCAGTACAAATAAAGTTTGGCGAACCGCTCGACTTCGCCGACCTTAGGGCAGAAGCTCAACGGACAAAGGATAAAGAACGATTGAAAGAGATATACAAGAAAGCCGCTACTGATCTGTTACATACCATTGCACAGATGGAGCCCGGCAAAGATTAACTTAGCTTATGAATATCACTATACACTCCGGAAACTGGGAAGAACTCNAAATTGATGCACTAGCTATTCCGATGGCTGCTGATCAGNTGCCCAACGATGTGTTGGACGGTCGGGTTGAAGGACTATTGACAGAGCTAATAGAGCGCGAGGAATGGTCTGGTAAGTTGGGTGCTTGCACTTTGGTGCACCGCGTCCCTGATACANCCGTAAAGCGTTTATTCCTTTTAGGTTTGGGTGAGGANCCCATGCCTCGGCATTGGTTTGCTGCTGCAGGTCAAGCTGTGCGGGAAGCTGCCAAGGCTCAATGCAGGACTGTTGCAATCTTGCTTCCTGAGGATGCCGATGTTCGGCTTATCGCAGAAGGGGCAGTCTATGGATCGCACCGTCCCAGTGGATATACAGAACAAAAGCCATGGGTAGTGGAGGAGGTGGTTCTACTGAGTACAGCAGATGTAGCTCAGGCAGATCGCGGTCGTTTAACTGCTGGGGGAATTAACTTGGCAAGAGAGCTTGTGGAGATTCCTGCCAATGATCTTGGGCCTGAGGAATTTGCCATGCGTGCAGCTCAAGAGGGAAATGCCGCTGGTTTGGAAGTGGAAGTGCTAGATGAGCAAGCATTATTGGAAATGGGAGCAGGGGCCTTGCTTGCTGTGGGGCAAGGGTCCGAACGTCCGCCACGCTTGGTTCGTTTGAGTTGGGAGCCTGAGGAGCCGACCAGTAATGATCATCTTTTTCTCGTAGGTAAGGGGATTACCTTTGACACCGGGGGGTTGTCTCTCAAGCCCGCCAATTCGATGGAGAAAATGAAATATGACATGGGAGGAGCGGCTACTATGCTTGGAGCTATTACCGCCATTGGTCGGTTACGCCCTGGTCTAAGAGTTACCTGTCTTTTGGCTATGGCCGAAAATATGCCCAGTGGTAAGGCAACCCGTCCGGGTGACATAATCACTGCACTCAATGGAAAAACAATTGAGGTCATTAATACTGATGCAGAAGGTCGATTGGTATTGGCCGACGCGTTAACTTATGCGACACGACTGGGAGCTACGCATATTGTTGATGCAGCTACCTTAACTGGGGCTGTGACCGTTGCCCTAGGGAATGTGCGGGTCGCTTTGTTGGGTAACGATAAAAATCTCAGTGATTCCATCGCCTTGCATGGGCGTGATTGTGGAGAGCGTTTTTGGCCGTTACCGATGGATCCCGAGTACCTTGATGCGATGAAGGGTGATATGAGCGATTTGCGCAATGCGTCCGCGGAACGCTCGGCTGGAACCATTACTGCGGGAAAATTTCTCGAACAATTTGTTGATGAAACGCCGTGGGCACATCTGGATATTGCCGGCACATGTTGGGTGGGTAAGACCCAGCCACATTGCGGGAAGGGAGCCAGCGGGGTGGCAGTGCGAACACTGGTCCGACTTGCTGAAAATTGGGGTTCGCAATAATGAATACTCAATTTGATTTGATAGTGTGGTTTGCACATTTTGTATTAGCAGATTAGTTTGAACTATGAAGTTGAGCTTTAGGTTTTTCTGCGCTTCTCTTGTTTTATTCTTCCTCTCTGGATGTTCCAACGAATCTGAAATAAAAGAGCAGAAAACTAATCCGCGGGTATCAAAGAGCGGAAAGAAATTGGTTAAAGGAGAGGAGGAGGTAATTGCGTCTAATTCTTCATCCTCTTTAAATTCAGAGCCAAAGCTTGTAACTCCTGCCAAGGAAAATGGTGGATCCTTTGTGGGTGGAGCTAACGTTTCAGAGCCTGCTCAGCCACAGATTCCAAGCCAGCAAGAAATGCAGGCATTGATTCGTCGAGCAAAGGGTGGTGATGCCAATGCTCAGGTGGATTTGGGTAATATTCATTTTGCTGGTCTAGGGGTTCCGGTAAATAAAAAAGCTGCGGAAATCTTTTGGAGGAGTGCGGCCAAGGCAGGGCACCCTTCAGCGGTCGCAAACTTACAGATGCTTTATACTAAGCCTGAGGAGGGTGTGAGCTTTTTTGGGACCTCCAGTAAAGCAAGTCGTTTGGTGTTTGTGATTGATAAGTCAGGGAGCATGAAAAGTCGGGCAGGTCGGGAAAGTCGGCTCGATAAGGCTAAAATAGAATTGAAGCGAACACTAAAAACCCTGTCTCCGGAAATGGAATTTTTCATTTTTTTCTATGACACTGTTGAGCTGCCGATGCCCGGAGGTAAACTTCTCAAGGCTACGCCTGAAAATATATCAGAAGCTATCAAATGGGTTAATTTGGTCGAATGTGACGGGGGAACCCGCCCCATGTCAGCTCTTTACAGTGCCTTCAATCTTAAGGCCGAGGCGATATGGCTTCTGACTGATGGAGCTTTCCATGAAAGTGTGCCAAATAAGATTCGTGCTGCCAATGCGAGGCTCAAAGCTCAAATAAACACGGTTGGTTTTATGGATCGGAGTGGGGAGCAGGCTCTTAAGCAAATTGCCGATGATAGTGGGGGGAGCTACAATTTCGTTGAAAACTAGCCATTAGGCTCATGTATAGGTATCTTCATCATTCGTGGATTTCTCCTATAACATCTCTGCCTCTTATCAGGATAATTTTGATCGAGGACCGCAGTTGGGTGCAGTGCCAGAGTTACCCTCTACTGATTCGTTTGAGTTTCTTGGCCAACAGGTCAGTAGCCCTCTTGGTATAGCTGCAGGTTTGTTGCCCAATGCCAAATGGATATCTGGTTATGCTGCGCGCGGTTGGGATTTACTGACCTATAAGACAGTACGTTCAATAAAACGTGAGTGTTATCCGGTTCCCAATTGGGTGTTTGTAGATGCAGATACAGGGGATGGACCGGTGTATGCGACTCAAGATTTCCCTGAAGATCTCTCTCAGATTAGTTCAGCGGTTTGCTTTGGGATGCCGTCCATGGACCCCTCTTTTTGGCGTGAGGATATTAGCAGAGCGAAAAATTCATTGATCGAAGGTCAACGGTTGATTGTGTCGGTCGTTGCCAGTCCAGAGACGGATTGGAGTGCAGCACAGGTGGCTGAAGATTATGCAAAGTGCGCGGCGTGGGCTGCAGAGGCAGGAGCCGATGTGGTGGAAGCCAATTATTCCTGCCCCAATGTTTGCTCGGCTGAAGGTCAGGTGTATATGGATATGGAGTTGACTGATACAGTTACCAAGGCAGTCCGATCCGCCATAGGTCAAACGCGTTTACTTCTAAAAGTGGGTGTGTTTCCCGACGCTGATTTACAAAGCTCTTTTCTGAGGGTGGTTGCCGGAGTGGCTGATGGGATTACCTTAGTAAATGGAATTTCACGTGAAGTGTTGCACCGCGATGGTCGCCCGGTTTTTGGTGAGGATTATGTTCGGGCAGGTGTTTTGGGTCGTATCATACATGAGCCTTGCGTAGTAGCCGTGCGGGAGGCTAAGGCAGCGATTAATGCAGAGGGTTTAAACCTAGCCTTAGCGGCAGTAGGAGGCGTTTCTTCAGTATCAGATTATCAGGATTTCATTGATGCGGGAGCTGATGCGGTTTTGTGTGGTAGTTCGCCCATGTATTTGCCTGATCTAGCTGCTAAAATTAAGGCCTCGCTTTAAGCTTTTCATTGGACAAGGTAGGGAGCCTGATTAAGAGTTTTCTATGCTTTCAAACCGGTTCATATATTGTGTGTCTCTATTTTGTGGTGGATTATTTTTTAGTGGTCTTGCTGCAGAAAACGGAGGAGCGACTGGAGGTATTCCAGTTATTGATACCCATATTCATTTGTATGATACCGCCCGTAAGGGAGGGGTGCCATGGCCGAAACCTTCAGATCAGGTGCTTTACCGGCAGGTGTTGCCCCAAAATTATGATCAAGTCACCAAAGCCAATGGAATTACGGCCACTGTAATTGTAGAGGCGAGTGATTTGGTGGAAGACAATCAGTGGGTACTGGATATCACGGCGCACAATCCGAAACACTATGTTGGAGTGGTGGGAAATTTACCGGTGGGTACGCCACAATTTGCCAAGCACTTGGATAGGTTTGCGAAAGATAAACGCTATGTAGGGATTCGACTTCGCAGTTTCGCAGAAGGGGTCGATGGCTTTAATGATGCAGTCTGGCGGGATTTGAAGTTGTTGTCTGATAAAGGGTTAACATTGGATGTCTTGATGGCTAATTATGATCTGGATGATGTAATGTTGATTGCCAAGCGCCTGCCGAAACTGAAGATCCTCATTAATCACCTCACAGGTCTTATAATTAATGGAGGGCCGGCTGAAGCAGCTTGGGCTAAAAAAGTAGAGCAGGCGGCTACCTATCCGAATGTATCCTGCAAAATTTCAGGTATTTTCCAGCGCAGTAATCGCAGTCCGGCCCCGAAGAGGGTAAGTTATTATGCACCGATTTTTCATGTGGTGTATGAATCCTTTGGGGAGGATAGGATTATTTATGGTAGCAACTGGCCGGTAACTGATCGGGGTGGGGAATATGGGGAGCAACTGGCAATTATTAATGAATATTTTTCGGCCAAAGGAAGAGGTGTGGCTGAAAAGCTCTTCTGGAGAAATGCAGCGAAATTTTATGGGGTTCAGGTTAATTAGCAGCAAAATGCAATCACGCGAATGCCCTTGCAAGTGCTGTGGGGTGGGATCATTATTTTTTCAATCTCATTAAATTATGAATTTAAATCGACGTTCGTTTTTGCAAACCACACTCACCACTGCAGCAGCAGCGGGGGCTACCTGGTTTGATGTGCCTCAAATTTTTGCCAAGTCCGTGAAGCTCTCCAGTGCTCGCGCCGCTTCCCTCAAGAAATATGGCGGTTTCCCGATGGGAATCCAAAGCTATTCGCTGCGAGCTTTTGGTATTGATGGTAAAGAGGGAGCACTGCAAAAGATTGACGACTTGGGCCTCCATTGGGTCGAGTTTTTCGGAAGGCATTATCCGATTACGCCGGACAAGGCCAAGATCGCCGAAATGAATGCCAAGCTGGCTAAGCATGACATGAGTGTGAGTGCGCACGGCGTTAATGCATTCAGCAAGAACCATGAAGCCAATGAAAAGATCTTTCAGTTCGCTAAGTTGGCCGGGATTCCCAATATCAGTGCCAATCCCAAGCCCGATAGTTTTGAGAGCCTCGATAAACTGGTTAAAAAATATAATATCCGGATCGCCATCCATAATCACGGGCCCGATGCCTTGTATGATAAGATTGAGGATGGATTAAAGGCTGTGAAAGGCCATGATAAGCGCATTGGTTTTTGCGCGGATCTTGGGCATTATATTCGCAGTTCAGAAGATCCGGTGGAGGTGATCCACAAACTGGGTGATCGATTGTATGGCATTCACCTTAAAGATTTTGCTGAGCAAAAGAAAAAAACCCATGGAGTTATTTTGGGTAAAGGGCACTTGGATGTGGTGGGTGTTTTTAAGGCACTCAAAAAGGTCCGCTTTCCGGCTGATGGTGCTTTGAGCTTGGAATATGAGGAAAATGCCGCCAACCCGATTCCTGATATCAAGGAATGCCTGGCTATTACTGCTGCAGGAGCGCAGAAGGCACTGAAGGGTTGAGAGGGTAAAAATAACTCAAAGCGGGCGATGTCTTGAGGTGTCGCCTTTTTTTTTGTAAGATAAACCTTAGGTTTTATGCTGCAGTTCGCCGATATTCCCTACAATTATTACCCACCCAAACCAAATCGGCTGGTGGCTTGGCTGGGCGAACAGGGAAACAAGCGCTTCCATTTACCGGGTCCAATGCATTTATTGGAATCGGTCCAAGTGGAGAATTATCAGGCCCTCAAGGATATCAATCGGCAGCACGGAGCGCGCTTGCTACTACTGCCCAATCACTCCACCCATAGTGATCCTCAAATAATGGTGGAAGCCTGCCGGCAGATCGATTTGTGGTCGTTCTTCATGGCTGCTTATGATGTGTTTGAGCGTGATAGTAGGGTGGCTTGGGTGATGCAACGAATGGGAGCCTTTTCGGTAAACCGCGACGGGAGCGATCGACAATCTCTCAAGGATGCAGTGGAAACGGTGATTGACGGACGTTACGGGCTGACAGTTTTTCCCGAGGGTAATGTGTATCTGATGAATGATCGGGTGACCCCTTTTTTGGATGGCCCAGCTTACATCGCCATGAAAGCGCAACAGGAATTGAAAGAGGAGGGTCGAATCTTTGCCATCCCTGTATCCATTAAAGTAACGCACCTAACTGATTGTCGTGAAGCGATACAGGAGATGTTGGCTGATATGGCAAAAAAATTGGATGTGGGATTTGATCAGGATGATGAAATTGTTGGGCGGGTACATAAGGTGGGGATTGCCATGGTGCAGCGNAACCTGAAGATGCGGGGTTTTTTACCTCCNAATCCGGACTATAGCGATCTGCCAGCTCTTTTGCGTCAGTCTGCCGAACTTATTATTGCAGGNCTGGAGGCGAAAATTGGAATTGAGCCAAAGGCAACCGATGATTTGATGGACCGNTTTCGTGGAGTGCGCCGGGAGATTCACAAGGTCAGATCCGATCCGGACCGTGAGATCGATCATGCGGTGGCTGCGATTTGGGCGGATGAGGCAATCGTCGCCTTTAGGATTCTCAGTTATGCCGGTAATTACCTCAGTGAAAAGCCCACGCTGGATCGGGTGGGCGAAACTATTGAAAAATTACAGGAAGATTTATATGGCAAAGTCGTTGCTCCATATGCGCGACGCGCGGCGTACGTTAGATTCGGTGATCCGATTGATGTGTCTGAGCAACTGGCTGCGGCNGCNAAGCCTCGGTTGGCGATGTCAGTTTTGACTGAACAATTTGAGGCGGGTGTGCAAGTGGGGCTTGATGAAATCAATCAGGCTAATAATCATCCGGGCGCTAAGATGTTTTAAATGCATCGATTAACTCAATGTTCAGGTACGCCAAATCAATTTTTCTATTTCAATGTTCCTCTTTTAATNTTTTGCCGCGATGAGTGAGGAGCAACCCCAACGACCTTTGGCCAACAAGGGCTTTCTCTCATTGGTAGCTACTCAGTTTTTTGGCGCCTANAATGATAATCTGCTTAAACAGGTTTTGAGTTTTGGTTTAGCGGCAGCTGGAATATGGAACGGGGTTTTGGGCGAGGGAGGACAAAGCTGGGTGGCGATGGCTCTGGTCCTGCCATTTTTGCTTTTTGGTGCAATCGCAGGTCAATTGTCAGACTGTTACAGTAAACAGCTGGTCACATTNAGGGCTAAACAAGCTGAATTCCTNATTGTNCTGGTCGCGGGCGCCGGATTTTANTTNAACAATGTATATCTGAGCCTTTTTGCGATGTTCTTGCTGGGAATGCAAAGCGCATTTTTTGGGCCGGCAAAATATGGGGTGATTCCTGANTTGGTGCATGATTCTAAAATTAGTGTGGCTAACGCAGCGATCATAATGCTGACAAACATTTCGGCAATCTTGGCTGTGATCGTGGGAGGAGCGTTATATGAATCTTATCGGGGAACTGCTGCCGAAGGAGTGCCAGATGGTTTGTTGTGGCTGCCTGGAGCAGCACTTTTATTATTCGCGATTTTAGGTCTCATATCAGCAAAACAAATGCCTCCTTTGAAGGCATGTGCTCCAAAGATGAAAGTGAAATGGGAGTTCTTTGCCCCTTACTTTCGGACGATTAAGAAAATGCTTTCAGGAAAAACACCTATTTTTGTCGTGTGTCTTTTGAAGGCAGCATTTTACATGCTGGCATATGTAGCTTTATTAATTTTGGCTGACTATACCATAATCCTGGGGCTCTCGGAAAAGAAAGTAAGTGTTTATCTTTTCGGAACTGTGGGCGTCTCCATTGCCGTGGGAAGCGTGATTGCCGGTATCATTTCCAGAGGAGGGGTTCAGCCTCGTTTGATTCTGGCCGGTGGTATTGGTTTTGGAGTAGCGGGTTTATTGTTGGCTTTGGCGCCATCGAGTTATGTGGTTATTCATAAGGCAGATTCTGTGCAGGCAGCACGTGGTTTGGAGGCTATAGCCGGTCAAGCCAAGGTGAGTTACTTTTTGGAGCGATCCAAGGATCGACTTAATGAGCTTCGCAGTGATTTAAACTTTCAAAAGGAGGAATTGTCACTCGATAAGCGGTTTGGTCAGGTTGAGAGAGGCGAATATGATGCCATGATTATTTCCACAGCCTACCTGAGTACATACAAAAACCGTAAAGTAACTCCGGATAAGGATTCCAATGGTTCTGAATATTATGCCTTATCTNAAGTGGACGAANNTGGGAAGGTTGTTAAAGATGAAAGTGGTAAAGTGCTGGATAGCGGGATCGTAGCTGTTCCTATTGAGATTCGGCAGAGGGATTTTTGGAAGATTGTATTTTATCTATTTATAGTTGGAGCTAGTGCAGGTATGTACGTGACNCCCTTGCAGGCACTGTTGCAAAAACTTTCTCCAGAAGATTTTCGCGGGCAATATATCGCTGCTTCCAATGCGATTGATACAGTTCTCGAGATACTAGCAATCGGGTTTTTCTACTTACTTAGAAATATTGGAGTCGGGTCACAGGAGGTTTTTTATTTGGTGGCGACGATGGCAACCATCACGGTGATTTTATTTATCGTGAAGATTAAGCCTCATATCCATAAACCCGAATGGAATTAAGGTTTAGGGTTTGAGATTAACTTCATCTCCCGNTTTTTNTGTCTTCCGATTCCCTTGAGCAAAAGCCGGTCTTCATAAACTTCAATGACCGAAAAAGCATTACTTGTGGTATCCACCATGCCCTTGAGGGTTAAATAGTGAATTTTGTTTTTGGTGCCATAATTACCCGCATGGTTGTGTCCGTTCATGTAGGCCGCCACACACGGGTATTTCCCCAGTAATTCAGTAAGTACATTTGCGTTCCATAAATTGTGGGTATTTGCAGGGTGGATAGGGAAATGACAAAAAAGAATGACGCGCTCATGGTTTTTAGTGGCAGCCTTCAGCTTATCCTCAATCCACTTCAACTGCTCATTTCCTACGGCTCCATTCCAGGTGGGGGTTCCGGCTTTTAGCCGTCGGTGAAATGNGGTGGCGGCTTTAGTGCGGGGATCNTTTTTNGGATAGGCGTAAAGGCTTACATCGTTTCCATCTAAGGCAAGGAATCGCCATCCTTTATGGGTAAAATCATAATAGCGTTTCTTCAAGCCGAGTTGAGCTGGGACTAGTGCTTTCTTATCATCAGCCACCGAAAAATCATGATTACCCAATACGTGGTAATGAGGTGCTTTTAATNGATTATAGATAGGCACTACTTTTTCAAAGCTCTCAAAATCCCGGTCAATAAAATCCCCCAGATGTACTACGAATGCCAGCTCAAGCTGGTTGTAGTATTCCACACATTCGGTGAGTTTTTTTGTTGAGAGACTGTACTTCCGGACGGAGCTGGTCTTATTGCAAAATTGACAGTCTGCAACGGCGCCAAAACTAAAAAGTGGTTTATTTGAATCAGATTGAGCTGATAACAGAGAATAGGTTAAGCAGATGCATAATGAAATTAAGGTTTTGAAAATGTCATTTTTCAATCTCATTGGGAATTTATTGTGTTTCGAATTTTATCGGTAATCTCACCATCGCGGGGAAAACTTCCCACTATCGGCCATTTACGAAATATAATTTTACTGTTTAGTAGCACTTTGAAAGTACCAAATCCGCANTCTTCCAAAGTTACTTTAATTTCCGGAAATTCAGACTTTATTTCAGCCTCCACCCGGGAAGCTTCGGGGAAATAGTTTCATTTCNNACAGTATTTAATGGTGGTTTCCATCAGTTATTTCAATATGACACAGTCAAAGTCTAAGTTTGGCGGTAATAGAAGTTCTTGAATAATGTCAAGTAGTCGAATTTTGGCGACTATAAATTTTTAGAAAGATTATAGTAGCGCGATTTTACTTCAATGGCTACATTCACTCCCGACACCACTCTTCGCTGCCTCTTAAGGTAGCGTCACTCCAACGCAACGGGTGTCCTGTGCNGTTTNTATTTTTAGATTAATANAACCTCAACNTTATATATAGAACCTCAAACCCANTTTAAAAATAATGATGATTCAACCAGTGATAGCCAGCNCCNTACTTNTNATTGGAGCCGGTNTANTTGTAGTAGCAATATTTGCAGCATTTTTGACAATGTTTTGTCTGAGAAAAGTTAAAGCGGGTGAGGCCGGAGTGCGGACGGGTTTGGGCGGTATTAAGGTTACCAAGAGTGTCATGTTGCGTNTACCTTTCGTGCACCGGTGGGATATCATGGATATTCAGGTGAAAAAACTGGAGGTTGCCCGTAAAGGTAAGGANGGGTTNATTTGTATGGATAATATCCGTGCNGATATTGAAGTGGCTTTTTACGTTCGGGTTGGNNANNNNGATNNTGAAATTATCAAAGTAGCGGAAATGGTTGGNTGTGACCGAGCTTCAGAGATCGATAAATTAAAGGAGCTTTTTGAGGCAAAATTTTCTGATGCGCTCAAGGCTGCTGGTAAGCAAATGGAATTNGCAAACCTCTATACTGAGAGAACAAAATTTCGAGATATGGTTGTGGNNCAGATTGGCGANGATTTGAATGGTTATCTACTGGAGGANGTGGCGATCGATTANTTNGAGCAAACNGCCCGGGAGGATCATGATCCTAATAACGTTCTGGATTCACAAGGAATTGAAAAGATTAACCGTTTGACCGCCGCCAAAGAGGAGGAGACCAATGAGCGAACTCAAGAGCGTGATGTAAAAATTAAAAATCAGAACGTGCGGGCTGAAATGGATAAGCGCGAATTGGATAAACAGAATGAGGCAGACTTGGCGGCTCAAACTCGTCAGGTAGAGGAAGCCAAAGCACTTCAATCTGCAGAGGCTCAAAAAGTGGTGCAGGGGCAACGTGAGGTATCTGAAAAGGCCGAGATTGAGGCCAACCAACATATTGAAGAACGCAAAGTGGAGCAGGATCGTGTGGTAATGAGTGCCACCTATGCGAAAGATCAGGATTTATTGCGACTGGAGCAGGAGAAGATTGAGGCAGGCGAACANGCGACAGTGGATCGCGAGCGTCGCATTGGTTTGGCCCAACAAGAAAAAGAGGCCAGAGTTATTGAAGCGGCCTTTGGGGTAGCTGAAAGTAAGGCCGGACTGGAGGCCAAAGAAAAAGAAGTAACCGTTCAGGCCCAACAAAGAATGGATGCTGAGGCGGATATGTCGGCTGATCGTGCCAAGCGGGTNATGCTTATTGAAGCAACGGCCAACGCTGAAGCGGAGCAGAAACGTGATACCGTAGCTGCAGCAGCCGAGAAGGAAGTGCGTCAGCAAAAAGCTGAAGCAGCCCAAATTGAGGAGCGCACCAAGGCGTTGGCCGAGAAGGAAGCAGCGGATCACAATGCCGAGACAATTCAGGTCACTGCGGATGCTGAGGCTAAGGCAAGTGAGAAACGCCGCCACGCAATGGAGCAGGAGGCGGAAGGAACTGCGGCGATGCAGGCAGCTCCGGCCATGGCTGAGGCTCGTGGCGTGGAAGCGATGGCGCAGGCTAAGAAGGTTGATGCGGAAGCAGAAGAAGCTCANGGACTGGCCGAGGCAACNGTGNTGGCNAAACAAGGTGAAGCTTCCGGATTGGCTAAGGCTGCTGAAGGCGAGGGTGAGGCAAAGGGAATTTCAGCCAAAGGTAAAGCCGAAGGAGCAGCTATTCAGGCAGTGAAACTGGCTGAGGCGGAAGGTACTGAAAAGATGGGTCTGGCTCAGGCCATATCGAAAACCGAGATGGCGAAGGCTATTGAGAAGTTTAATAAGGCTTCTCAAGATCACGAAGAATTCCGCCTGCAACTCGATAAGGACAAGGCGGTGGATCTGGCCGGAATCGATGTGCAGAAGGATATTGCCGAGGCGCAAGCCCGAGTAGTTGGCGAAGCACTCAAGAGCGCCAACATCGATATTGTTGGCGGTGAAAACGACTTCTTCGAGAAGATTGTACAGTCAGTTGCTCAAGGTAAATCGGTCGACCGATTGGTAAATAACAGTCAGGCTATTACTGATGTGAAGAATACCTTCTTCAATGGCGACCCGGATTATTTCAAGACNCANCTNCGTGGNTGGATTGATGATCTCGGTATTTCCTCAGCGGATGTGCAGAATTTGACCACTTCAGCACTGTTGACCAAGTTGATGACCAAGGCNGATGATAGTGGTTTGAAATCCATTATCCGTCAGGCCCAAGCAGCCGTGAAGGAGACCGGGATTGGGGACATCACAGCCGGCACATTCCTGANGAGTTCTTCCAAGAAATAGTTTTTGCGTTCCGGCTCGGCTTGGCCGGGCCGGGAACGCATGGATTACAAATCCATGGCGGACCCTACTGATAGCGGATCGACTCCAGAAGGCGCACCTGCTGCGCTTCAAGGCGGAGCTTATGACCTGATCAAACAAAGACTCAATGATCAGGGGGCACAGTTGCGTGCCAAGCTNGGCANTCTGGATGAGAAACGTGCCTCTGTCTTTGGTTCCCGNAAGCTCGAGCTAAAAAAGATGGACAGAGTGTCTACGCAGCTCTCGTGTGAGCCGCGTGATATGGTTCAGCTGGGGCATAACCGATTTCTCTTCGGTTTTAATGTAAATCTTGGACTTAAGCAGGGTCAGTTGAGTGATGTTTTCGCTTCCTATAATTACAATGAGGAAGAGCAAAGCTTTGCTGAAAGTGATCTGGGGATGCTTGATGATTCAGATTTTAAAAAATCCTTCAATCGTTTGTTTAAAATTAACGAGTCGGCCACCTTTCACCGGTTTGCTTTAGTTGAAAACCATCTCTTTATGGTTTTTCGGGTTGGCTCTAGTGTGGATGATATTCAAGTATTTAAGTGGCTCTATAGAGACGGGCAGTTGAGTTATGAGGATGATCGTAGTGCTCCGGAGTACCTGCAAACTTTTCCTAGTCAGTATAATTTTCAATGGAAGACGCCCTCGCGCAGTGCGGTAAAGCATGGTGATAACCCGCACGTTTCCATTGAAGATCGTGTGTTTGTAGAGTGTGTGGGAGGGGATCTTACCATTAAGGTCGAGGATAACACGTCTACCGGTGACGGTATCTATGCGGAGGAAGTGCAGGATCGTAACCAGAAGGTAGACGATGCAGAGATAAAGTATGCGATTCAAGGTTCTCTGATTCTTCTAAAGGTGACCCCTTTCCGGGAGAAAGCAGCGCGCTATTTTATCTTTAATGAAAAACTTCAGGCAGTGCATCGGGTTGATTCATTGGGTCAGGCCTGCGTGCTTCTGCCAGAAGAGCACGGATTGATATTTCCCGATGGGTACTATTTGCAGACCGGCGAGNTAAAACAGTATGAGGGGGATTTGGGTGAAATGATGCTTGAGCGCACGGTCGTTTCCCCCAATGGAGAGGATTATCTGTATGTATTTTTCAACCGCATGAACGGGCTGTATGCACTGATGCCCTACCGGTTGATTGAACAGGAAGTTACTGAGCGGATTGCTTGTAATGGTTTTTCCCTTTTTCCCAATGGAGATTTGGTCAGTTTTCGGGCGGAGGAGGAAGCCATAAAGCATCACATGATTCAACTGCGTCAGTCGCCGTTTTATCAGCCNGGTTTTGAACCGGANAGTGGAGATCGGGATTCATTTTTGTTTCAAGTGGGCAATAAGGCAGTGGTCCGGGCGATGGCCGAATGTAATGAGGTGTTGATTCTGATCCAGAAGGAATCTCCCTATGCAGATCTTTATGCGGATATGGCGTCCAAAGCACAGAGTATTCCTGATACTTATACCTGGCTGGGATCTGAGGAAGGTTTTGGAGTGGCCGATATACTGAAGACNGTTGCTGAAACTGCTGAAAAGGCGATTGCCGAATTTGATAAGGTGCGGAGGTTGCGGCTCGAGGCTAAAGAAAAAACCAGCGAAATTCAAAAGAGAGCTAAGACACTTTTTAATCAGGTGGGCCGGGCTGACTTCCGATCAGTGGATGATTTTGTTGAGAACTTGGGAGGTCTGCGCCGGATGCGCGGTGAGATCATTACCCTCAAGGATGAGGTAAGATTTATTGATAAGGCGCAGATGGAGACGCTTGAGACGCANGTGAAAGAGCAAGTGGAGGAGTTGTCTCAGAAATGTGTGGCCTTTCTTTTGCAACCCGAATCACTTGATCCATACCGGGAGCGTTCAGAAGAACAGCGGGCCAAGGTCGATACGGTTACCAAAGTTTCTGAGGGTAAGGAGCTGGAAGAGGAAATTACGACGGCTGGGTCCGATCTTGAGATGTTGATCGATATTGTTCGTAGTTTGTCCATAGCTGATACAACCGAACAAACTCGGATTGTGGAGGCTATTACGGCGATTTATCAGGTAGTTAATCAGGTTAAGGAAGCGCTTAANAATAAGATGCGNACNCTGATGACGGCCGAGGGGGCGGCACANTTTAATGCACAGATTCTCCTGTTGAGTCAGACAGCAGTGAACTATCTGGACATGTCAGATTCGCCCGAGAAATGCGATGAGTATTTCAACAACATCCTCAACCAGTTGGAGGATTTGGGCGGTGATTTTGCAGATTTTCCTGAGTATATAGAACAACTTGACCAAAAACGTGGTGAGTTGGAAACCGCTTTTGAGCAAAAACGTTTGCAGCTGGAAGAGACGCGCAATCGTAAAGCCACCGCCCTTGTTTCTTCGGCTGATAGGATGCTCAAGAGTATCGAGCATAAGCTGGGGACCTTTGAAGATGTCAATGACATCAACGGTTACATGGCCAGTGACCGGATGATTGACTCCCTGCGCGAGCGAGTAGAGGAGTTACAAGCACTGGATAAGGCCGGCGAGGCAGAAGGGTTGCTCTCCCAGCTAAAGAGTGTGCACGAGGAGGCGGTGAGGCAGCTGAAAGATAAGCAGGAACTGTATGTCGATGGTCAGAATGTTATCCAGTTCGGTAAGCATAAATTTGCCGTTAACGCCCAGCCTTTGGATTTGACTATGGTGCGACGGGGAGAGGATCAGTTTCTCCACCTCACAGGCACCCAGTATTTTGATGAGGTTACTAACGAGGATTTTCTGGCCACCCGTGAAGTTTGGAATCAACAGGTCATTTCTGAGGATAAGGAAATATATCGAGCCGAGTATCTCGCTTATCTAATTTGGCAAAAGCTTGAGAAAGAAGGGCTGGAGCGGATGACTGAAGTGGCCGAGATGAAAGCTGAAGACCGCCTGAAATTGGTTCAGGATTTCATGGGCGATCGTTATTCAGAGGCTTATACCAAAGGTATCCATGATCAGGATGCGGGGAAAATTTTATTGGCACTACTTAACACTCAGGAGGCTCTTAAGTTGGCACGCTACTATCCGCGCTCACGGGCTTGTGCGGCAGTGTTCTGGCATAAGTTCTGCGATGCTGAAACGCAAAAGCTGATGTTGGCTCGACTTGAGGGATTTGCTGCCCGCAATGAGGTTTTCCCGGGAGACCCCACTCAGGCAGATTATGTGCGGGAACTGCAGGAGATGGTTATTCAGTTTATCGAGCAGACAGGACTGTTTCCGCCCGAGGATGCTGAGCCGGCCGGAGAATATCTTTTTTATGAACACACCAATGGTCGGGATTGGGTGGTGAGTCAGGAGGCAGATAGCTTGCTTACTGAGTTTGAGCGTCATCTGGTTAAGAAGGGTCGTGAGGCTGATTTTGCCAAAGCCCAGAAGCCCCTCAAAAATGATCCGCATAGTCACTACCAACTCGTAAGGGATTGGGTTCGTGGCTTTTTACTGGATCGTAATGGAGCTAATAAATATCTCGAGGAAGTTGCTGCTCTGATTTTCTGTGGTCATCACCATAAACAGGCGGTCGTGAAGGCTTCAACCGAGCAGGTCATTGAGGGTATTCAGGGAGCTCATGATGCAGTGCAGGAAGGGGGCAACTATCCGTTTGATTATTTGTCTTTCCGCGAAAAACTTGGCGACTTTACCCGCAACTCAGTTCCCCGTTTTGAACAGTATCAAGATCTGAAACAAAAGCTTATCGAAGAGGAAAAGGAACTATTGCGCCTGCATGAGTTTGAACCACGAGTCCTCTCGTCCTTTGTTCGCAACCAATTGGTCGATGAGGTCTATCTTCCGATTGTGGGCGATAATCTCGCCAAACAGATTGGTGCAGCTGGAGATGCAAAACGGACAGATTTGATGGGGCTTTTGCTTCTTATTTCACCACCGGGCTACGGTAAGACGACTCTCATGGAGTATTTGGCTAATCGGATGGGATTGATTTTCATGAAGATAAATGGCCCGGCTTTAGGGCATGAGGTTTCCTCGTTGGATCCCGAAGAGGCACCCAATGCAGGGGCGCGGGAGGAGGTCAAGAAACTCAATCTCGCATTGGAGATGGGTGACAATGTGATGATTTACGTTGATGATATCCAACATTGTAATCCGGAGTTTCTTCAAAAATTTATCTCCCTTTGTGATGCGCAGCGCAAGATTGAAGGTGTGTGGCGTGGGCAACCCAAGACCTATGATATGCGTGGTCGACGTGTGGTGGTCGTGATGGCAGGTAATCCCTACACTGAGAGTGGTGAAAAATTCCGGATCCCGGACATGCTTTCCAACCGTGCAGATACTTATAATCTGGGCGATGACATGAAGGGTCGTGAGCAGGCCTTTGGGGGTAGCTACATTGAAAATGCGGTAACTTCAAACCAGGTTCTTCAACCTCTTGCTAAGGCTTCCCAGAAGGATATTCAGGCCTTTATTCGCATGGCCGAGACAAAGCAGCGCGAAGGGGTTGAGTTACAGGGTAATTTNTCTGCTAATGAACAGGAGGAACTGCTTACAGTACTTGAGAAGTTGATAGTCCTGCGCGATGTGGTGCTAAAGGTAAATCAGCTTTATATTAAGAGCGCCGGGCAAAATGATGCTGACCGGACCGAGCCTGCCTTCAAAATGCAAGGTTCTTACCGTAACATGAATCGAATGGCAGAGAAGGTTCTGCCGATGATGAATGAGCAGGAGTTAATGGATCTTGTTCTAGATCATTACAAGGGGGAAAGCCAGACATTGACAACTGGNGCAGAAGCGAACTTTCTCAAGTTCAAGCAGATGATCGGCGTGATGAGTGAGGAAGAAGAGCAGCGTTGGGAGCACATTAAGGAAACCTTTACCCGAGGGCAGTTCTTGGGGGGTGGTGATCAGGATGATCCTGTGGGTAGAGTCGTTAAGCAAATTGGGACTCTGGAGTTTGGAATGAAATCCATCCAAGGAACTCTTAAAGAAGAGCTTTCCAAACCTCAAACTACCAGGCTCGATTTGGGCGAGATGAATGAAAGTTTGGAGGGATTACGCCAGACTTTGGCAGAAGGTTTGGCNAGCCAGAATACCGGAAGAACTGTTGCGCAGGGTGATGAGGGTGGGGTTGTTTCCACAGGTTCCGATATGTCTGAAATCAGCGGTGCCATAGAAAAATATCTGGAGCATTCTAGCCAGACGGCGGCCCAGTCTGATCAAAATCAAAAGATGCTAGCCGAGCGACAGCAGGCAATGATGGAGTTTATCGGGAAAAGCAATGAGCAATTGACTAATGCTCTTACTCACTCACAAGCGGCAGTTCAGGCTCAACAGTTGCAAGCAGCCCTNCAGCAGGTGGGTAATCTGTTTACCGATTATCAGAGACGCACTCGTGATCTACAGGAGGAACTCAAGTCTGCTCAGCCGAGTGAAGTGGTGGTAGATCTCAGCGAACAGATGACCGCCAACAGTGATGAGCTTATTCAGCAGATCTTGGATCAACTACAGGCTGCCCAAGAACAGCAACCGGGGCAAACCCCTGCTCCCGAACAGCCTGAAGAATAGTAACTGTGTTTTACTTGCCCTTGCCAGAGGGGAATGAGACATCGGGGAAACTGGTCCACTTTTCATCTTCCGGATCCTGAACGGTTGGCTCGATTACAGGTGGTAGNGGGGCTGGTTCTTCTTCGCCTTGCTGAGTNTCTTCCAAGCGGGTCGGTGCTAGCTCTTCTTGAGCAGTTTCAATTTCCTCTGCTGGTTCTTCTTTTTGAGATGAACTAAATGGAGAGCTGCTAATAAACGAGGAGCCCCCCCCAGTGAAAGAGGAACTGCTTGATCCAAAAGAGCTGGTACTTTTTGAAGCAGTTGAGGGGGCGCTAATTCCACTATTAGATTTATCTTCCCATAAAACATGCACTGCAGGAACTAAGCCCATCTCGAGGTGGACTTCGCTAAAGGTAAGTCGTCTCAGGTGTACCTTGTCTTCAAGAGCCTCTGCTTTAAAGAGGGAAGTAAGAACTGTTTTGACGACCTTGTCGTCCTCGTGCTGTTTGAGTAGTCGTTCTTTTTTGCTTACACCCACTTCCTTTTGCCGTTTTAGGACCGCCACCACTTTGGGGTTAAATCCCATTTCTAATTCCACGGCTTGGAGAAGGTATCCTGCATCCTTGAAAACCCGTTCGGAATCCTGGATTTTCTCCAAACTTTGCATCATCTTTTCCTCGCTGTCAGCNTTGAGGTCTTCAACGGTGTCTTCGACGTCTGCACGAATATCACGGATGGTTTCTGCTCCATCTTCAATCAGGGCGCGAATCTCTTCGGCCTTAGTTTTATAGGTTGTGACTTTGTTTTTCCATTTATCTAGAAATTTTGCCATGAGAATACCTTAGTTTAGGGGTTTGCCTGTAGCACGCGGGTTGTTTGACTTTAGACCACGAAAGATTGGTAGGGAATCTTTTTTGTTTCATATTTTTTGGTTTTTCATTTGCGACTTGAATCCTGAACGATAGAATTGTCTCTAGCCCAGCGCACCCGCTAATTGCGGGCTAAAAGTATTCATATTATGAAGGATCACGAGGTCAAAACCCTCATGCAAAGTACGCTGGAGGACTTCCAGCTTTCCCGTAAAGAACGTGGTGAAATCCGCGACTTACTCGACAAAGTTAAGGGCGATGAGCAAAAACGTGCGCTCTACCGCAGTATGGCATTTGATGCTGCCCGAGAAGTCTTGGGCAAGGCTGATGCGGGGCAAAGGTATCAAACCTTGGATTGGTTGGAGGATGCGGTCAAAGCACTGCATCCGGCAGAAAATCTACCCGCGGCAGGAAAGGCCGGGTCCGATCATGCCTTCTTTAGTCCGGAAGATAATTGTGTGGGAAAAATTACCGAGATGTTTGGTCAGGCGAGATCCACTGTGGATGTATGTGTGTTTACTATTACAGACAATCGCATTGTGGATGCGATGGAGCGGGCCCATAAACGTCGGGTTCAAATTCGGGTAATCAGCGATGATGAAAAAGCAATGGATAAGGGATCGGATATTGATCATCTTGCCCGTTTGGGTATTCCTGTTCGAGTAGATCGTTCTGAGCATCATATGCATCACAAGTTCGCAATTTTTGATAAAAGTAAACTTTTAACCGGTAGTTACAACTGGACGCGTTCAGCTGCGCTGCACAATGAGGAAAATTTTCTGATTACCAGTAATAGCGATCTGTTACGGGATTTTACACGCATGTTTGATAAATTGTGGCGTGATTTCAGTTAGCACATGAGCCAAACTCGCCATCGCCCGCGTAACAACCCCAAAATTAAGTTGCGGTTGCGGTTGCCGACTGATGGATCTGTTGATTTAGACAAACTTCGGGCTTCCTTAGAGGCGCGCTTGGAAAATCCACCGGCACCGCCACAGCCAGCTGTGGATCCACTTCAGCCCGAAGTTATATCGCCTGCAGAACCTCAGCCAGTATCCCAGCCTCAATCTTCGTCGGCTTGGGAATGGATTAGTAATAATGCACCCACAACCGTATGCTTATTTTCTGCAGTATTGGCTTTCTTTGTGGGTCTTATTTATGTCGGGCAGAGAAGTGCCGGTGAAGGTAATGCCTCCCCAATACTTTTGTGGTTTTTTGTTCTTAGTGTATGTTCCTTTCTCACAGCATTTGGGTTCGTTGTTTTCCGGCAGCTGAAGCGGGAAGGAACTGCTGCAGCCCATCATTGGACGCAAATCAAAGCCAACCCGAAAAAGATCTATGTGCCGCTTTTGGTTTTTGCCGCAGTGCTTGTTCTGGTTTTCTTCACTTTAACCTTTCTGCAATCTTCATCCAGTGAGGTTGCTCAAGGTCAGGGAAAGACCGGGACAGTCACCCCGGCGCCTTCTCCGGAAAAACAACCCGACGACTCCAAGGAATCACCTCTCCCTCCAGAGATTCCGCCTACAAATAATGCAGTGAAGCCTCTTCCTCCTGAGGTTGAAGTTACCCCAAAGAAAAGCTCAGAGCCAAAAACTTCGAAGAGCGAGGAGAAAGTGATCGCCAAATCGTTTCGCCCTGAGGAAGGTTTTGGAGGTCGGCTAGTGGGGGTGTTCGGTGTAGTGGGGATTCTAGGGTGCGGCCTATTCCAATTAAAAAGATTACGTAGAAAAGTTTATCCTGATGCAGAGAAGTTTCAGGCGGCCTCCAAGGCAGAATATTTTGAATTCACGCGTGGATTTCGCACCTTTGTTGCTTCACAAGGCGCTTTCGTACTGGTGTCTGCAGCTGTCGCCACCCCTCTTACTTTTTTTTGGACAGGAGGGGTATTTGGGGATGCGACCTTTTCAGGATTTTTGACAAGCGTATTTTTAGGCACTGGAGTTTCATTCTTGATAGTTCTGGGGGCAGGTGCAGCCGGGTTGGATTTAATGCCTCCTCTCGATAACTACCTGTCACCTTCAAGTGGAGGTTCGGCTACCAGTAGATTTATTAAACGCAAAGTCTGGCAAGTGGTACTTGGCGGCGTTGTTTTGGGTGGTCTGGGATACGCCTGGATGCAGGAGCCACTTAAAGACTGGGTTGGTTTGTTTTTGAAAAGAGGTTTGGTATGGGGGCAACTGGTTGCGGTGTTCTGGTGGTCGAGTAATTTTTGGTCCAGCAAGTTAAATAAAGATATTGAAGTTCCCGTTTTGCCGCTGAAAAAGCCGGTAAAAATGTTGCCGACAAAATGGATTCCCACGCCGTTATTCATTTTATTTAATTTGCCGCTACTAATCGTATTAGGGTGTTTGCTTGCACTGATGCCAGTGGTTTTTGGCGCATCAATAAAATGGCTATGGTTTTATTTCCCCTTAGGAGTTGTGGTTGCAATTGCTCTTTGCGCATTAGTTAAACGTCATCCCCGACTCTTACGCCGTTGGCGCGAGCTGGTGTTTTTTCCAGCATTAGCTGCTATGGCTTTGGGGCTATTTTTTGGCTTTGGATCTGGTTCATTTTTTATCATTTTCCTATTGGTTATGTGGATGATGGCAGGGGGTGTTATTATGACCGATTCAAAGAAAACCAAAGAAGTTATGGGTGACGGAATACTTGTTTTGCCTGAAAAACGGAATGACTATCGTCCGGTCATTCATCCAGATAAGAATGGGGTGCAGATACGCTGGGGGAGTCTGGTGAGTGTTACTTCGGTTGGGGTGTTATTACTGATTTCCTCCGGATCTTTTTTGTGGAGTGGTAAGTCGGATTTGGAAAATCTTTTTCATGAAAAAGGCGAGAAGTCTGCTGAAGTTATTCGAGAGGCTAATGCCAATTCGCAGTCAATACCAACTGCCCCACAGTCGCCGCTAGATTTTTCCAACCTTTCTCGCGAAGTTCTTAAGGCAGAAATGTCCAAGATTATTTTATCACAACAATCAAGTGCTTCCTACCAAATTGAGCTTATTAATGGCTGGAGAATATTTGCTGCTGAAAAAAGTTTAACTGCTCAGTACAATCTTGCCCTTGCATATTATGATTGGTCTCAGACTAAGGTTTTACCAGATTCATTTAATGAGCAATGGAAGAGAAACAAATTAATTAGCGAGAGAAATAATGCATCTAAGAATGCTCGACTTTGGTTTGAAAATGCTGGTGAGCAGGGCCATGATCTTTCCTGCTATAATGCGGGGGTTTTATTTTTTAACCAGAAATCTATCAATGAAGCTATGTTATGGTTTAGTAAAATCAAAGATCCAGAAATCATTGAGAAGCATTCAATATCCGATTTAATCGACTTACATAAGAGAAGAGGCGAAAAGACAATCGATTTTTTGAGTGAAAAAGGTGCTGGTATGTTTCCGTTGGAACTGGATCGTTCTGAAGAAATCAAGATTCAGCCATCGCCTTAATTCGTAGCAATNANTCTTCTTGGTNGCTNTTGGGAGANGGTGNAAAGAGNTTTAGCATAAGTTTCATATTTCTGTAACACTANTGNTTTTTNNTCAGATAGTGCAGAGTTGTAATTATTGAATAGCCTTGAAATTTNAGGCATCCAAATAGAGANTGTATTTGCTGATGGGAGTTCGTGCATTNCAATTTTTTCTGGTTATAGCGCTAGTAAGTCAATTACCTGTGAGCGCGGCTTCAGTTACTCAGCATGATGCCATTCCCGTGCTGCTACGCCGGTGTGTGATGTGTCATGGGCAGGATTTAAAAGAGGGTGGGCTGGATTTAAGGACCAAGGCATCAATGTTGTTGGGTAAGGCGTTTGTTTCAGGCAAACCAGATCAGAGTAAAATGATACAGCGGATTGTCTCACGCGAGTGTCCTCCTGATAAAACCATCAGTATGGCTGGGATTGAGCGTATGGGGAGTCGGGAGCTTCAAATATTACGCGACTGGATTAGTTCCGGGGCTCCGGAAGTTGAGCAGAACTTTGAACGTGTTAAAATTGATCCNGAATCTAGAAAGCACTGGTCGTTTCAAAAGCCACGGCGCCCTGAGGTGCCGGNTCACAAGGCAAGTCTCGCAACATCCTTTACGCCAATTGATTCATTTNTGCTTGCGAAGTTGGAGGAGAAGGGCCTTGGGTTTGCGAGTGAGGCAGAGAAGTTGACGCTACTACGGCGGGTAACCTACGATCTTACCGGGCTCCCACCGACCGTGGAGGAGATGAGCCAATTCATTCAGGATGAAAGCTCGAGTGCCTACGAAAAGGTTATTGATCGGCTTTTGGCTTCACCGGCTTATGGGGTGCGATGGGGGCGGCACTGGCTGGACATGGCTGGTTATTCTGATTCGGAGGGTAAGCGTAATGCAGACATGATTCGNAATTATGCCTGGAAGTACCGCGACTATGTCATCAAGGCTTTTAATGAAGACAAGCCATACGACGANTTTTTAATCGAGCAAATTGCCGGTGATGAATTGGTGGATTATGCGGATGTGGATGCGGTTAATGAAAACGTCATTGAAAAGTTGGTTGCTACCGGTTTTTTACGGATGGCTCCCGATGGTACTAGTGCCAATCCGGTGAATCGTGTTGAAGACCGGTTGGAGGTAATTAGTGATGAATTGCAGATATTGGCCGGAGGGGTTTTGGGTTTAACTATGGATTGTGCGAGGTGTCATGATCATAAATACGATCCTATTAGTCAGCGTGACTATTATTCTTTTGCTGCGATATTTAAAGCAGCTTACGATGAATACAATTGGCTTACGCCTCAGCCTTTTAGGAATCAGTGGGCTGGCAGTACTCGCCGGCACTTACCGGTTGCCATGCCNGCAGAAAGGAGGGCGATAGAGCTTCATAATAAAAAAATCGAATCCCAGCTGAAGCTGTTGGAAGATAAGCTTAAGTCAACCAAAGGGCCGGCACGAAAGGACCTTAAGAAAAAAATTGATGAACAAAAAGGGAAGATAAGGTCAATGCCCTTGATCCGTGCTTTATGGGATCGGGGACAGGCGTCACCTACCTATGTAAACCTAAGAGGCAATCCGGGTAGNCCGGGGGTTTTGGTTAAGCCGGCTATTCCACGCGTTTTTACGGATGAATCTTTTAGTCCTGCCAAAGCTGTTGGAAAAAATAAAACAGGTAATCGTTTGGCTCTCGCACGCTGGATGACCGGTCCAGACCACCCCTTAACGGCCCGCGTGTGGGTGAATCGCGTGTGGAAACACCATTTTGGAAAGGGTATTGTTTCCAGTCTTGATAACTTTGGGAAATTGGGAGCATCCCCNACGCACCAAAAGTTACTTGATTGGTTGGCAGTGGATTTGGTTGAGAACAAATGGAGTACCAAACATTTGCACCGTCTAATATGTATGAGTAGGGCATACCGACAATCATCTGTTATTAGTTCGGTTGCTGCTAAGCATGATTCGGAAAATAAGTTGCTTTCGCGTATGCCGATGCGTCGGCTGGATGCCGAGGAAGTTCATGATGGACTACTTGCCGNTGCTGGCAGATTGGATATGAGAATGGGCGGTGAGCCTGATGAGGTTCAAGTTTATGGACGAAGTTACATTACGGCTAAGCCTGGAGAAAACGGTTGGCGGCGTAGTATATACATACGTCAACGGCGCATTCACACAATGACCCTTCTTCAAACTTTTGATTTACCCTCAATGAACCCGAACTGTGTCGAGCGAGTCAATTCGACGGTGGTGCAACAGCCTTTATACTTACTGCATGATAAAGTGATTCATGGATTGGCTCGCAAGCTGGCCTCTAANATATTAAATGAGNCTAAAGGNATGGAGGAGGCCGTAATCTTGGCTTACAAAAAAATTATAAATCGTNCNCCGACAAGAAAAGAGCTCAAAGGTCTGGTTGAATCATTGGATGAACTAGAGCGTCAGTTTGTAATGGCTAAAGAGACNGGCCAAAAAAATAAGGCGTTGGCGGCGGTTTGCCACGCACTATTTAANTCAGCAGCATTTTTNCACGTGGACTAGGGTAATGAGCTTGCGCAATATCAATAGAAGAACATTTTTTGATCGTGTAAGTGATGGCTTATACGGGGTCGGGTTATCGACGCTATTGATGCAGGATTTATACGGTGAAAAGCCCCATCATAGTGCTCCTTTACCNACTAATATCAGGCCTCGCAGGCCGCATTTTGCGCCTAAGGCCAAGGCGGTTATTCAATTTTGTATGCAGGGAGGGCCCTCACAAGTGGATCTTTTCGATCCTAAACCTGCGCTGGAAAAGTATCATGGAAAAGATGCGCCTGAAGAGTTTACTAAGGTAGCAGCAGCGGGTCGCAGTATGAAAGGGAAGGTCATGCGGAGTCACTGGAAGTTTAGCCAGCATGGCCAGAGTGGAGCATGGGTGAGTGAGTTACTTCCGCATACGGCAAAAGAGATTGATCAAATTGCAATTATTCGATCGATGTACAGCGTCCACGAGAATCATGAGCCGGCATGTTATAAGTGGCAAACGGGAGAGACTTTTCCTGGGCATCCGACAATGGGGGCCTGGATCACATATGGTTTGGGGAGTGTAAATCAAAACCTCCCAGCATATGTGGTTCTTGCTGACCCCGACAATAAATTTGCAGTAAATGGTGTTGAGAATTGGATGAGTGGCTACCTGCCTCCACTTTTTCAGGGTACTTCCATTAAGAGTGAGGGCACTCCCATGCTTCATTTGAAGCCTGATTACACGGAGCCCGCTGGAGTTACTGCAGCTAAACGCAATCTTATTAATGCATTAGACCAGTTACACAAGGNCAAGCGTCCAAATCAACCTGTTTTAGATTCNCGGATTGCCAACTATCAAATGGCAGCGCGGATGCAGGTTGAGGCGACTGAGGCACTGGATGTCTCCGAAGAGACTGAGTCAACTCGTGTGATGTATGGAGTNGGCGAAAAGGTGACCGATAATTTTGGCAAACGNTGTATAATGGCCCGTCGGTTGGTTGAACGGGGAGTTCGATTTGTGCAGATCTATCCTCAAGGCCAGAAATGGGATAATCACAGTGAGATTAAGAAAACGCTTCCGGCTGCTTGCCGGGAATCTGATAAACCATGTGCGGCACTCCTCCGTGATCTGCGACAACGTGGATTGCTCGATGATGTGTTGGTGCTTTGGGGAGGAGAGTTTGGTCGTTTACCCATGGCTGAGGGCGATTATGCCAAGGCTGGNCGGGATCATGGGCCAAGTGGCTTCACTAACTGGATGGCCGGCGGAGGAGTAAAAGGTGGGGTAGTGCATGGAGAAACAGATGATATTGGGTTTGGCGCAGTGGAGGATCGGGTTAGTATTCAGGATTGGCACGCAACGATCCTGCATCTATTGGGAATGAACCATGAGAAACTTTATTTTGATCGTAATGGTTTGCATGAGCGTTTGACTCATACCCATCCTACGCGCGTGGTGAGTGAAATTCTCACCTAGGTCACNGCTTTTCAGAGCAAACGATAAGACTCCTTATTCCATTNGGCTCAATGTTTTCGTTTACTAGAACGATGCTTCGTTTCAGTTTCTTGTTTCATCGGCTAAATCTGCATACAAGTTTGGCGTAAGTAGAGTGGCGAATGTAAGAAATGAGGGGAGAAGGGAAACCTTCATAATTTTTGTTTATTCCAGTGGAGCTGAAATTAAATTATGGATTGCTTTGCTCAAGACGCAACACCTAGATTGATTTCGCTTTGCGGCTATATTTCAAAAAAGAATTAATCATTTACTTCCGCTGTTATCGCCAACTGCACCGCTGCGTTCAAAGGCATTTCATTGATTCCTAAGGCCAGACGGGTGTGTATTCCTTTTTCTCCAAAGATTTCAACAACTAGATCGGAGGCTCCATTGATCACCTGAGGGTGACCACGAAAACCGTCTGCGCTGTGCACATACCCTTCGATGCGGACTATCTTTTGTATTTCATCCAGATTGCCGGTGGCGGCTTTGAGTTGGGCGATAGCGTTCAAGGTACATTGGCGGGCTGCCTGATATCCATCTTCTTCTGATAATTCTGAACCCACCTTGCCTTCATAGGCGATCAGGCCATCACGGAAAGGCAGCTGGCCTGAGGTAAAAATTAGATTTCCTGTTTGAATCCAGGGTTGATAGGCGGCTACAGCAGTAGGGGCTTCAGGTAAAGTGATACCTAATTCTTCAAGCTTGGTTTTAATGCTCATAAATTATTTACCGGAGTCAGGGCTGGAACTGCAGAGTGTTAAGGTTCACGTTATTTCAATGGGGCTTCAGGGTTCATGTCCCACATATCGATATTTTGAGGATTCTCCGCTAATAGTTAGAGGATATGGGATTTGGTACGTCCTTTACGCCCTTTGGCTGTCTTGTTAATTGGTGGAAAGGCCATTACTCCGAGGTTTGTGCTCTAGCAGTCAAAGAAAATGCACGCCTTATCACCCAGAAATAATGGCATTCTCTTCAGGCTAGTCAACTTTGGATATACCGTCTATTTTTTCTTTATGAATTCAACGTTTAACTCGATTGCTCTCTCCTTGTTGTTTGCTGGAATTATTTTGGCTGAGGATTCTGTCCCTAAAGCATTTATTAACGGAACTGGGCCCGGATGGCGTTCGTTAACAGAAAATGATTTTACCAATGTTAATTGTAATGAGGACACGTGGACTTTTGAGAAAAACGGTTTGATAAAGTGTACGGGGCGTCCGGTGGGAGTGATTCGTACTAAGAAAATGGTTACTAACCTTGAACTTGTTGTGCAGTGGCGTCATCTAAAGCATGCCGGTAATTCAGGAGTTTTCCTTTGGGCAATTCCAGAGAGCATAAAAAACCTTGAACAAGGCAAGGGGCGTTTGCCTGCCGGTATTGAAGTGCAAGTATTGGACTTAGGTTATGAAACGAATTGGGAAAAAGGTAAAGGTAAGCCTTCAGACTGGTTTACCAGTCACGGCGATGTGTTTCCCACAGGCGGAGCAAGAATGAAGGCTTTCACCCCGCAGATTACCTACATTAAGGAGGATGGATCCAAGTACACCGTTGGTAAGCCTAATAGTAGCAGGAGTTTTCCAACTAAGCGCCTCACCAAGGGCGTAGGTGAGTGGAATCATTATTATATTCGAGCAATTAATGGTGAGGTTCGCCTCTGGGTAAATGGAGTAGAAGTTTGTGGAGGAACAGGTTGTAAACCAGCAACGGGTTATCTATGCCTCGAAAGCGAAGGGGCCCCTATTGAGTTTAAGGGTTTACGNATACGAGAGTTACCCTAGACAAAGATATCTTTGGCTCAGATTACGAATTCATCGATTAGCCTGAAATCTCGGCNTAGTTGTCGGTATGCTAAGCNTTTGATGTATATGCCCATGATGGGANGGAGNGGGGAAATTAAATCATGGATGGCGCAGTAGTCTTTAACTGCGTGATAACCGAATTCGTCAGCTTTAACTGNTAGGATGGATGTTTTCTNAAATCTGGCATCTGCAGGCGAAGCACGTTNAGGGCAAGCTTTGAAAAAAGGGTTTTTCTCAATTAGCTTATTTATTTTTTGCAATCAGTTTTTTGAGCTCTTCTTGCATTTCNGGAATGTTAAATTCATGTGGNCCTCNACCGCCTTTGTAGGCAATGCGCCCATCCTTATTGATGATGTACATTCGGTCAGGCATAGCGTCAAAGCTTCGAGAGACGGTGTCATTAATATCGTCCACTAAAAGAGGGATGGTGAGGTTGAGTCCAGCAGAGCAGGTTAGNGCTATCTGTTGTCGCTCCCCGTAGGTTGTGGGTTGTGCGATATTTAATGGCGAAGGACGCGATGATCCNAATGGATGTGCTTCGCGGATATAGACCCAGTAAAAATCAGCCTGTTTTCCATAGGTTTCGTATGCTTTTTGGAGGCGCCCGGCCTCACGNGANAAAGGNCCTCACGTATAGGANCCGAANATNATNACTGATAGCCGTGTAATCTTGTCAAATTCAAGNGANCCTTTTTGGGTTATNAATTCAGCTGACACNTTCGGAGNCGGGGNCNCTACTTTTGGNCCNCGATCTGGGCGNCCACTAGAGGAGCGTTCTTTGNTGCGNCTCCAAGCTTGCCATTCCTCAGCACTTACGTTGCCATCTTTATTTGTGTCGCTTTCATTTAGAATTGTNTCGAANAATTTTTGCCATTCCTTGGNGTTAAGTGATTTGTCTTTATCACCATCTATNGCCGAAAATAGCTGTTGAGCTAGGTTGGGGCTGCTTCCTTGATTCGGTCTTCGGAATCCACCGCCTGAACTTCCTCTTCCTCCAGACCCACCGCGCATTCTGTTCTGGCGCATATCTTCACGNTCNNNAGGNGAAAGAAAATTNTTNTTATCCTTGTCGAATTGGTCGAANATTTCCTTGGGGCCNGGNAATTCTTCACGAGAGATTTTGCCATCTCCATTNGCNTCCATTTGNCGTCCAAANCCCCCACNTCTTTGTTGTTGGGNTTGTAGGATNGAAGATCCTACAGTNAGAGCCAGCCAAANNCCTAANACTCNNNTCATGNTTTTATTNNGCCTTTTTTTTGNTGGCTTGGCTAGATAATTCAATGAATAATTNGCNGNATGAANCGTGCNGNTTCNTTCTTTNTNTTCNTTNGGCTGNGTTTTGGTTCCTNNTCGGCNGANAAGCTTTCCANTGGATTAATTGCCNAGGGAACTNAATGGGAAACTCCCTANTATCAGCGTGATAGTGGAGTTNAAGGNCCNNTTGTCTTTATTACCGGAGGGGTACACGGAAATGAGCCAGCNGGTGCCCGTGCAGCCGAACAAATNCGCCATTGGAAAATCAAAAAAGGGCGTCTTATTGTGGTNNCNAANGTAAATAAGCCNGGNTTAATGGCTGATATTCGNTACTTACCCGGNAAGCCNAAGGATCTCAGGGATTTNAANCGGAATTTTCCCAAGANCNANCAAGAGCCTGCAGCNAAGGATANGCCGGCTTCCGCTTTATGGGAATTACTGAGGGTCTCGAAGCCNGATTGGTTTATAGATTTGCATGAGGGATATGATTTTCACCAAATTAATTCCGACTCGGTTGGCTCGTCCATTATCGATGTAAAGGGAAAATTGGCTGATGCAATTGTTCCCAAAATGNTGGAGGTAGTGAATNCCNCCATAACTGATAAGAGGAAAAAACTTGTGCGTCTACGTTACCCGGTNAATGGNAGCNTNGCACGAGCGGCTTATGAAAGACTCGGGGCGGTTTCCATGATTTTAGAGACCACAAAAAAAGATCAGCCAATTTCCAAGCGTACAAGACANCACCGAATCATGGTTCACACNCTTTTAATGCACTTGGGCATGGTTAATAAGGAAGCGGNACACGTTNTTGTGCCCNCAAAGACTGAAGGTCTAAAGATTGCTGTTTATGATGCTGGTGGAGTGGGGGTTAGTGGNCCGCGAAATTTGGATAACGTTTTTGCTNATAAAAAAGTNATCCTGAGGCGCGTGGGAGCAGTTGATATTAAAGCCGGCATTCTGNATCAATTTGACTTGGTAATTTTCCCNGGAGGTAGTGGGAGTAAGCAGGCAGCGGCNCTTGAGGTGGAAGGTCGTGAGGTGGTAAAGAAGTTTATTAATCNGGGAGGAGGGTATGTTGGNATATGCGCTGGAGCTTATTTAGCGGCTTCCAATTACCAGTGGTCCTTNGGTATCAGTAATCATAAGACCTTTTGTGAATCGATTGATTTGCCGGNGATTGGGCGCAAGAGCATGTGGTATCGTGGTGCATCGGCGCCAGTAAAGATGGAGCTTACGGAGGAAGGNAGGAGAATACTAGGTAATGTNAAGGGGGTCTTTGATGTTCGTTATCACAATGGTCCGATNATGTCTGATATGGGNAAGGAAGGGGTGGAGCCTTTTCGTAGTTTGGCAACTTTTCGTAGTGAGGTCTCNAGGTACAAGCCGCAGGANGGAACGATGGTCAACACGCCNGCGATTATCGTGGGTGAATTTGGTAAAGGNCGGGTGCTCTGCATTAGTCCNCATCCTGAATCTACAGNCGAGCTCTATGGCCTGNTAAGAAATGCNGNTCTTTGGGTCGCCNAAAAGAAATGATGATTATTNTTTCTTGCTGATTTTAGACGGCAAATTTTCATGGAAAATAAATCATATAAATTTGATTGTCCTTATTGGCTTTGGCCGAATGTATTAAGTTTGGACGCTCCTTTGATTGCAATAATTTGGCAGGAGGGGTTTGCTGTGTCCTTAGGGGTAGAATTAGGTTGGATAAATCGGGTTATTCTCGGTTTGTACACTTGGCTTGCTTATTGTGGCGATCGTATTTTGGATGGTCGAAGGCTGCAGAGTTCAGTTTTATCTGTTCGCCATGAGTTTGCTAGAATCCATTGGAGATCTCTTACAAAGGTATGGTTTTTGGTTTTAGGATTAACTATTTTTTTGACAACAAAGTTAAATTTAATGGAGCTGGTTTATGGGGCACTGTTTGGGGTTTTTATTGGGCTTTACTTTCTGTTGCAACATCATCCACTTACAAGAATTGAGGCAGGCAAGTATAAAGAATTTTTAGCTGGGATCGGTTTCGCTAGCGGCACGGTTTTATTTTTGTTTGTTCGTGTTGATCTAACTGCTTTATTTTTTTTGATGTTTATTTTGTGGGCTTTATTATGCGTGGTTAATTGTCTCATTATTTCGGTCAAAGAGATTACCTTGGACAAGGAAATGGGGCAAAGTTCGCAAGCACGCACCTGGCCAAAGCTGGGAAGATTTATTCCAGGAGTTTTGATTTGCCTTATTTTGTTTTCGTTGACGGTTTGTTTTTTGGATAACCGGTGGATTCTTCTATCTTTGTGTTTTTGTTTAAGCTGTGGGGGGTTGGTTCAGTTATGCCGTCGCAGTTCTGGGTGTGGCTCACCATTATTTAGGGTATTAACTGATGCTGTTTTACTTAGTCCTTTGATTTTCATTGTCTAGCGGACCAAATAATTTTAATGCGTTAGCTGCTCATTACCGATGGTTGGAGTTCATTATTTTCGGCTACTCTCTCGAGCGTTGTCGATATAGGTTAATAAATCACTTATCGAAGGCGGAGCGCGTGCTTATCATAGGAGAGGGTGATGGGCGCTTCTTATCAAAATTAGTAAATCGATTTCCGGGAATTAAAGTTGATTGTATTGAGGGCAGTTCTCGCATGATAGCTCAGGCCAGAAGGAGATTGCCTGATGAGGCAGACGTTAATTTTTTACATGTAAATGCTCTTGATTGGAAATATCCCGTTAAAAAATATGACGCTATTATTACCTGTTTTTTTCTGGATTGTTTCAAAGAAAGAACACTTCGTGAGTGGATGCCAAAAATTGCCAGCAGCTTGGGTGACAATGGTGAATGGCTAGTTACTGAATTTAGAGAGCTAAATGGTGGGGTACGTGGATTAGTCAGCTATGTGCTGATAAAAATAATGTATTGTTTTTTTCGGAGAATAACCAATCTCGAGGCTTCCTCCCTACCAGATTGGCCAGCCATATTCAGGGCGAATGGATTAAGTCAGTCAGAGGTTTTTGAAAATGAGAGTTCGATGATTAATTTTACGATTTGGAGGTGGGGAAAATGCTCGCAAAATAGCTGATTTTGTTGCATAAAGATCTTCAATGGACGCGGAAATTCGGAACGCGCAAGGGGAAAAACTGGATTATTCTTTTCATGCGGCGGCGAGTGAAAGCCCTTTTACGGTGATCATTGGACATGGGGTTACCGCCAATAAGGATCGCCCCTTTTTGGTTGCTCTTGCAACCGGTCTGGCAATGGCAGGAATTCCGACTTTACGTTTTTCTTTTTCGGGTAATGGGGGGTCAGAGGGTAGATTTGAGGATTCCTGTATTACGAAGGAAGTGGAGGATTTGGGAGCGGTTATTGACGAAGTCCATGGACAGGGCCGCAAGATCGCGTATATCGGTCACAGCATGGGCGGTGCAGTCGGAGTAAAACGGGCGGCGACCGACTCACGAATTGAGCTTTTGATCTCTTTGGCAGGAATGGTTCATACCAAAAAATTTGCCGAGGTAGAATTTGCTGAGGAAATTCCCGGTGAGGGGTATATGTGGGGGAAGGAGGAATGTCCGCTATCTGAATCTTTCATCGCAGATATGAATTCTATCGAGAGTGTTTTGGATCTCGGAAGTAATGTTAAAGTCCCGTGGTTTTTAGTGCACGGAATAGCTGATGATGTGGTGCCGATAGAGGAATCACGTGAGATATTTTCCCGAGCCAATGACCCCAAAGACTTATTGGAAATTAAGGATTGTGATCATGTATTTGATCCGGAGACTGACCCGGATTCTTTACCGACCATGGTTAGTGCGGTCAGCTCTTGGTTGATGCCTAGAACCATGCCGGGAATAGCACCCCCAGCTTAGTCATACCCCTATAAAATAGGGATTGTTGACAACTTTTAATACTTTAAACCTTCGTGTCATAGTTTTGGCACATTCCATGCAGTAACCTTGATATTATGTTTGAGTAAGCTCGGAAAACCCCCGAAAACTCAGATAAACTTGGCCTATATGAGTGATAATTGCGCAATGTATGAGTGAAGCTCACGCATAAAAGCCAAAAACCCAACAAAACAGGAGACAAATCATGAAATTGATGAAAGAAATTCGGAAGCTGGTCCCCACCCATAAGGCTGGTTTCACGCTTATCGAGCTCTTGGTAGTTATTGCTATTATTGGCATTTTGGCTTCCATGCTGCTTCCCACGTTGGCTAAGGCCAAGAAAAAGGCAAACCGGATGAAATGTGCGAGTAAACTTGGCACAATCGGTAAAGCTTACGCAAGTTATGCGACTGATTCAGGCGGCTTCTACCATTTGGATGACCCCGCCTTGGCCCAACGAAACGCAAATCTTTTAAGAGCTAAAGGTTGGCGTGATTGGCAAAATCCGTACCAGATATGTGGATGGTTCCGCGGTTACTCCTATGTTGATAGTTTACAATCTTCAGCAGCGCTGAGTTCACCTTCTGACGCCAGAGCTGATGCTAATAATCAGCGACGTTCTTATGGCAGCGGTCGGGATGATCTGAAATTGTGGGGCTGGAATCAGCGTCAAAAAAATGATCATGGTTCCTGGATTGATCCGAATCGCATGAGTTATGCCATGAGTCAGGGGGCTGATGCATTGCAGCCAGAGACCGTGATTGCTAATACCCGCAACTTTGCCACTACAGACGGTGTTAATACCGTTACCTACATGCGCAAATTCGGTCATGGCGATGGCTGGGGCGGTGGCTGGAAGTACAGCGGCACCGAGATGTATGGTAATGACTGGCGCGGCGAAGCCATCATGGCTGTGGATAAGGCTGCTTTTGACGGGTATGCTGACAAGAGAGATGAAGGATTCCAAGCTGAGACGCTGGTTGATCCACATTTCTATGGAGCTGCAGAATCCAAGGATTACGCTATGAGTGGTTTGGATTCAGAACAGGGCAACATCGTCCTTTCTGATGGTTCAACCTCTCAGGTTTCAGGTGATGCCGACTTCAAGGCTATTATCATCAAGCATGCTAATGCCTTCAAGGCAGGTGGCCACCAGCAACGGCAAAACTACGGTGGACCTAATCTATGTTGGATTCGCCCTTCCCAAGCTGGAAATCGCTGGAATTAAAAAGCTAGTTCTAAATTATCACAAAAAGGGCGTCATTAACTTGACGCCCTTTTTTCTGAGTAATTTTAATATAAAAAAAGCTCCCCACTTAATGGGGAGCGTGAAATCAAGTGAATATGATTAATGTTATCGAGGATTGGGGCTACCTTGAGTATTGGATTCTTCGCTTGAAGGATCGATATCTGTATCGTGCTTTTGGCCCTCTGGCAGTTCACCTACATTGCCTGCTTCGGCATCATCAGCCGCAGTCGGTTCAGTGGCTACTTCCTCACCACATCCTATGTTAAGGAATGCGCCTACAGTTAGAGTTAGTAAGCTAGTAATAATAGTTTTTTTCATGATAGGTTGAGTTACTGTTATAATTCTTGTGTAACAGGGTCTTAACATTAATGCTCTAGAGAGTTTCAGGCCAGAAAAAATTCATACATTAAATGAAGGACATAAGGTATTTTTTTGCGGGATTAACTGTCTTGGTAGCAATGATGGTTATGTCTGGTTGTGGTAAAAAAAAGGATTCTTCAGCGACAGGAACAAGCGAAGAGAAAATCACCGGTGCTGATCTGATTAGGCAATCTGATGGGAGGTTTACCCTTAAGTCAACGGGTCAAGCCTTTACTGGGGTTCAAAAAGAAAATTGGCCTGATTCTACCCCAAAAATAGAATTTAACTTTGAGGATGGGTGGCAGTCTGGTCGCTGCCGGGCATGGCATGAAAATGGCCGATTAGGAATGGAAGGAACGTGGAAGATGGGGCAACCCGTTGGCGTGGTTCACGAATGGTCTCCGGACGGGATGTTGATGCGCAGAATGGAATATCGTAATGGTACCAAGATAAGCGATATAACAGGACCCTCAGCCCAGGCCCAAGCACAAATCGATGAGAAATTAAAAGAGCGCGAAGCGCTGGATGGACAGGAATGGAAAGCAGAAGTGGATGCCCAAGATTATGAGCGTACTTTTGTTTATTTGTGGGATCGGCTGCGAGAGACAAGGAACGACTGGTCGGTATGGCAGGAGTTTTCTTTTAATCAAATCGTTATTCCGAATTTTGAAAATGTAGAAAAGATAAATCACCAATTGCAAGTACAGGAATCACGTTGGCTTGAAGAGGTGAATCAGTTGCTTGATTTTCAATCTTGGGGAAGACTTTTAAAACAATGGGAGCAATCCTATTTGATAAAGGAAACGGAATGGCATCAACAGGAATTTGATTCTGACGCGCAAGGCAAAAGATCACTTTTCAAGTTTGTCATTCATGCCACGTCCAAAAACGATGCCAATAGGTATATCCTCAG
>PBEJ01000019.1 GCA_002719595.1 Verrucomicrobiales bacterium | reverse complement strand
TGCTCGGGCACACTGCGGTTGCCTGCTTTCAGCCCTCCGCCGTGGAACCAAACCAGAGTGGGGAAGCTCTTAAGATGTTTAGGGTGATAGATATCCAAGCGGCAACGTTCTCTCATGTAATCATTTAGCTCCCCGGTCCGGTAGAGGATATTCGTGTCGGTCTGGTAAAGGGGCTTGGTCTTCTGTGCTTGTAGGTGAGCCGAAAAGATTAGGAAGAATATAAGGAATGAAAAAAGTCGCATGAGTATGAGAGGGAGACTATACCTTTGATACCAACTGCTGCAAGAGTGCGGGAAATAATCAGTGAGCTTGCCTAATAGGATTCAGGGCAGCAGAATGAAATTGCACCATGAAAACCAGTCTTTTAGTTTCGAGCCTATTAGTTTGCTTTCTGCCTCCACTGATTTTGGCTCAATCTAAGGAAGTAAAACCTAAAATTCTAATTGGTGGTAAAACTCCTCGTGAAGTCCTGATTGAATTCAAGTTTCAGGGATTTTTGGCGCTGAATGATCAGCATTGGCAAAGTTACCGTCGGGTGTTTTCCCTAACCGATACCAATGGGGACGGGCGTCATTCCAAGGAGGAATATATTGTTAATGGCCGGTATATGACTGAACAATCCCGAAGAGGGATATTTCAGGCTTCAGACTACAATAAAGACGGGTATGTTAGTGCCTTTGAGTACTTTGAAAACCGCATTATCACCGATGAAGCTAAACTGATCTTTGAAGCGATGGATCAGAATCGTAACGGCCAGCTCACCCGCGTTGAGTTCATGGCTAGTAAACGTATTAGGGATTCCAAGCTGGCAGCGGCTATTTTTAAGGCTTTAGACACCAACGGTAACGGGGAGTTAGTGATTCCTGAGTACCTGCGGGTTTGGGGTAAATGGGCTCGCAATTAAATTAGTTGTCCAACAATGAGATTATGAGTTTCATTTGTTACACTCATGCAATTGCAAACTCCCGGTGGTGTAATGGCTGAAGGTGGTTTTGTTTTCGTCGTAAGAATCCTGTTTGATAGATCTATTTGTAGAGATCACGATTTCTTCACCCATGATTTTCAGTTCATCGAGGTATTCAGACATTCTATCTCCATGAACGTCGTGATCTCCAACAATGACAGTGGTGTCGATTGAAATTCTGGTTCCACAGTTATCCTCACGGTGGGTGGCATGGATCAGTGAAAAATCGCTGATATGTATCCTGCCTTTTTTGGGTGATAAATCCTCATTAAAATCATAGTAGTCCAGCACCCACTGCATTTCTTCATAGGTGGCAGCGGTGGCTAAAAACTTATCGGAAAAGGTTTCCGCACTCTTTGGAGTCCAAAAAATGAGGTTATTATTTTTTACATCACCCAGCAAAGGGGTGTAACAGTTCATCGACCAGGGACCTTCAACCCACGCATCAGAATGGGGATAGGAGGTGTTCAAGGATCGGTCCACATTATCCTCTAGTTCCAGCCCAAACTTAATTCTGATATTCGGAGTGTACCTGAATCTGGTCATTAACTCCGGGCGGCCCTTGATAATACTCTGAATGATTTTAGACCAACTGCGTAACACCATGTTGTACTCCAGTTGATATTCTTTCTTCGGGACCACGCCTCCATTGGGGGTAACATTGTCACGAGTTTCACGATTTGCATCCACCCTTTTCATGAATTCGATTTCATCATCGGTGTAATCAAAATAAAGGGCTTTTGAAATATAGAGCATGATTGCAAATCGCAGATCGTTCAGTTCTTGATCAGTGGGAATATAATCCACCATCAAATCATGAATACGGTTAACGGCCCAATGCTCTTGCATTGTTGAAAATCTGGATTTTCTGTATTCGTAATCTGAATTGTCTGGCTGATCAGTTTCACTCATGGCTTTTCTCCCTGATAATAACTCTCGGGAAGGCTGGCGTAGTCAAGTTTGATATTGAGCTTATGCTCCCCTACCTCCCTTTCATTGAGTCTTAGATAACCCGCAAAAGAATGGAAGCCAATATATATAACAAAGGGTAGAAACGGGTTGGTTGGCTGGATCAACTATGACACATTGGGTTTATGCCCATTCTGGTTCGGTTTATTTTAGCCATTCAATTTAGTTTATCTCTTGCGGCAGCTGATATTTTGGAGAATTTGCCGGGGCCTAAAAACCTCACCGCACTGGATAAATTTATTCTTGAAGGTATGAAGGAAGCCAAGGTGCCCGGGCTCGCGGCCTTGACTATTAAGGAAGGGAAAATTTTTTGGACCGGCTATTATGGCTGGGCGAATATTGAGGAAAAGAGACCTGTTACTCAAGATACCCTGTTTCAGGTGGCTTCCATTTCCAAAACAGTTACAGCTTGCATGGTTATGCAACAGGTCGAAAAAGGTGAGCTTGATCTTGATGCCGACATTAACACTTATCTCCCTTTCAAGGTCCGCAATCCCAAGTATGAGGATCAACCCATTACCCTTCGTCAGTTGCTTTGTCACACTTCCGGTATTCGTGATAATTGGGCGGTGCTGGAAGATCAATGGGTGAAGAACGGGGACTACAAAGAGTCTCTTGCAAAATCTCTTCCGGCTTATTTGATTGCGGGTGGTAAATTCTTTAGTACAAAAAAAAGTTTTTATAACTGGACGCCAGGCACCAACAACCAATACTGCAATGTGGCCGTTGCTTTGGCCGCGCATGTTGCTGAAGTAAAGCTGAAAACCCAATTTGAGATACTTTGTACCGAAGGCTTATTCAAGCCACTCAACATGAAAGGTGCCGGATTTCTAATGAGTTCAGTGGACCTAAAGAAAGTGGCTATGCCTTATGGTTATAGGAAGAAAAGTGGCGGCTTTAAGGCTCTGGGTCATCACGGATATATTGATTATCCTGCGGGTACTCTGCGGGCAAGCGCGCCCCATTTGGCGCGATTCTTAATGATGTTCATGGGAGGCGGTAAACTGGATGATGTGCGCATACTCAAGAAAGAAACCGTAGAGGCAATGAGGAAAATCCAGTATCCTAAGCTCGATAAAAAACAGGGGATTGGCTGGTACTATACGCGAATAGGAGCCAGCCGAATGATCGGGCATGATGGAGGCGATCCTGGCGTGGCAACTCAGATGTTTTGCCAGCCAGAGAAGGCTGGAGGGATTATTATCCTGATGAATGGTGAGCCCCAAAAAGGTTCATTTGCAAAAGCCTTAGCCGAACGCTTGGTTGATCAGTTTAAGTAAATAAGTCTGGTTTTATTTATTTGTAANGAGCTTAATCTTGTANGCAGCCCCATTGAGGACGGACAGTTTTCCGGAATAATTAAAGAAGCCCCGACATCCATCTAATTCTGCTTTTACGGTGGTTTTGCATTCAACACCTACAAACCATTTTCCAGGGGTTAGTTGTCTTNTTATGGTTTTGTTGTTTCCGGGGCCGGTGGCTGCATGGTCCGCGTTGCTGTTAAANGCTGGANCTCCTTTTTTCAGATAAATAGAGAAATCAATCNTTTCCTCGCCTTGCAATTCAACTCNGATATTTNTGTTTGATTCAGCGATTTCAAAACTGAAGTGATGGTATTGCAGATCGCCGATACGNGTGTAATTAGGATCATTGTCAGAGGTGCGTTTATTCATGTGGCGTTCCTCGTTCGGCTTNAATTTTCCTTTCAGCACAGGGGTTCCCACTCCGTCTATGGCATAACGAAAACAGGCTTCAGTGATCTGTAATTTCTCCCCNGAAGTNGAGCCTTCAGGGTGTGANCCGATATTAATGATACGTCCAGCAGTTTTATCTTTCTTGTAAGCCCAGATGGCAGCTCCTTCATGGACTTTATTTTTGGGTAAGTCATAGGTGGCCAACACCTCCACATGCTTCATTCTGTTAAGTAGGTCTTGAGAAAGCCAGTTGCCATTATTGTGGTAAATATCTGNCACGTAATAATCTCCTCCAAAATCATCATATTTGAGTAGCGGTGATTCATGTGGGATCACGTGGCCAAGGCGGGTTTTTTTGATCCCAGAGGTGAGTGTGTTGTAGGGAAAGATATGTAAATAACCCAGGCGGCGCATTGAGTTTGTATTGGTGTTGCGGCCACTCAGAAATGATCCGGCACAACTGCCTGAATAACTTCCTCCATTGTTATAGAACTGCCGCAATACCTTGCGGCCGGCTAATTCCAGCGTTTTGCCGTGGGCCGTTGCTCCGCCTCCATTGACATAAATTAGGCGGAAACGCGGTTGGCCGTCNGGGTAAAGTAGGACGCCATTGTTATCGAAGTCATTACCGACAATTAATTCTCTTTGCTTATCTGCATCGCGGCCTGCGTAGAGCTCATAGGAAAATCCTGCTGATTCAGCCGCCGGCAAACTGCGGCGGCTGGACAAGTTGACACCACCATTCATGAAGATATCTTTGTAGAAACCTTCAGGTCGATGAGCNGACTTGGGTAGAGGAGGTTTGCCGGGTTTAAGTATGTGGCGGCTCTTGAGGTTATATTTTGCTCCGTGCCAAAGCGGTTGATAACGCTGGTGAGAGGGAGTATCAGGTTTCCACTCTTTGGGATTATATATTAGNACCACCCCATCGGGTTTTCCAATCACTTCGCATTCGTCTTGNCGGNNGACGANGCCGGTTCCTTCATCCAAGCCGATTCCCAGTAAGGCAGATCGTTCATGGGATTTATTCATCTTTCCATCGGGGTCAGTGAGAATCTTGATTAGGTCAAGATGACGAAAGCGCGGTATGACATGTTGNTCAATGGCTGCATTGCGGAGGAATCCGAAACCGTTCTGATGGTTGCCCAGTAAGATGCTGCTGCTATTAGTATCACCGCGTACCAAATAGGAACCTTGAATNCTGGCTCCNGCTGAACTGCCACCAATGACACCTNCCCGCGAAAGAACNTCATTGAATGCTTTTTCGGTTTNCGTGCCTGCATATGCATCAANCAGGCGCCATTGCCTACCTCCGGTAAACCATACGGCGTCAGCTTTTTTGATNGGCTCAATAAATTCTTCCGTATCAGCAATATCACGATCATGGGTATGCAATGCGGTTAAACGCGTAAGCCCCATTGCTTCACGCATTGCTCTGATTTGTGGGCCATTTAGGTAATTGTATTTTTCACTACTTGATGAGGCGGTAGTTACTACGACAATCCGGGCATTTTTGCCGCCTGAGAGTTTAACGAATTCTTTAAAGCAAACNTGGTCTTTATCATTGCCGCCCACAATCACCAGNGTGCCTTTGGCTGGTCCGGTTGTTTGTCCTTGAATTGAATCGAGTATCAATAAACTGAAAAAGCAGAGAATGATTGGCATGATTGATGNCAATAGTATCTGTCCAGATCAAATGTAACAATTTTTTATATGGAAATGCATAGGTCNNTATNAGTGGATATTTGTGCGCTTTTTCATGCTTCCATCANCGGCTTTGGCTTAACATAGTCCCCGNCGTGTTGGTTACCATNGCCATTCCTGCCTTCAANGAGGAAAAGCTCCTGCCATCAACCNTGTCTGCTGTAAAACAAGCAGCTGCGGCATTTACCCAACGCGGTTGGGAAATGGAGATGGTGGTATGTGATAATAACTCTACTGATCGCACAGCAGAGATTGCACGGGATGCGGGTGCACGGGTANTTTTTGAGGAACATAATCAGATTTCACGGGCACGCAATGCAGCTGGTAAAGATGCCAGAGGTGAATGGATAATTTTTGTTGATGGCGATTCTCGNCCGAGCCAAACCCTATTTGANGCAACAGCANNGGCCATGGGAGATCACCGTATNGTGGGAGGAGGTGCGATTGTTAAATTTGAAGGGGGAAACAGTANGCCAGTGGCATTTATTGCNGCTGAAAGAATCTGGAATGGCATCAGCCGGGTGATGGGATGGCCCGCAGGTTCCTATATCTTTTGCAGAACAAAGGATTTCCATGAACTCAACGGGTTTTCAGAANAACTATATGCCTCTGAAGAAATAGAATTTGGTCGGCGGCTAAAAAAGTTGGGAAAAAAACGTCAGCAGCACTTTCGCATATTNGCANAAACTCCNCTTTCAACCTCAGACAGAAAGGCGTATTGCACNTCATATCTTGANCTGCTTAGGCTTCTTTTTTTGAATATTGTAACTGTTGGTAGATGCTGCAGGAAAAAAGAGAACTGTAATTTATGGTATGACAGTCATCGACGTTGACCATTTACATTGACGGTTGTGAAGAGCCTAATCAGGATGATTGCNCGCGAATTTAATGTTAATATTACGAACCGAACTTTAAAGCTCAATTTGGAGTCTGGTAATGGGGCCAAGCCAGTTCTCTGGGGCGTTCAATGGGTAAAGTTACCCGCCAAAAATTAATANCGTCATATGTCAGGACCGAGCAATGTTTTAGGGGNTCCATTAGAGCTATGTTGTNCGGANCCTATGACCGGATTTTACCGCAATGGTATGTGCACTACCGGCCCCNATGATCATGGNTTGCACACAGTTTGCGTCAAGGTTACGGGTGAGTTTCTGGAGTTTTCCANGTCNAGAGGCAATGATCTTTCCACACCTGCTCCTCATTTTGATTTTCCCGGTCTGATAGAAGGTGACAAGTGGTGTCTCTGCGTGTCCCGGTGGAAGGAGGCATTGGATCACGGGATAGCTCCACAAGTTTATCTAAAGGCTACTCATATTAGTGCGCTCGAATACGTGGATTTGGAAGATCTACAAGCTCACGCCGTCGAAGACGAAGCTTCTTAGCCCCTTTGCGAACAAGTTGTGAGTAGGGGGTTAATAGGAAAGAATAAGTGTAACTAGGAAAGAGTTGGGAGTGTGATAGGTTCTTTCTCGTTGAGCGGCTCTTCGGAGCAGCTCGGTCAGCCAGCTGACCACTTCAGAGGAAAGCAGTCCTTCGGGACGGTGGGAATCTGGAAACCTGAAAGTCAGTCCTTCGGGACAGTCAGGAAGGGGTTAGGTGGCAGGTGTCTTGCCAANGGCATTGACCTTCGAGAAAAGGTTCGCAAGAGCTGGATCGAAAAGGATTGGTAGCCGCCCTGCGGTAAACTCCGGTTTATCTCAAGGGCGGCTTTTTTATTGGGTTTTGGATGTGGTATTAGCTACTGCTTGGGCTGGTCTTTTTCCGGATAGTAAATGCGGCCGATTTTATGAAGGAGTTTTTCCAGCTCGGTGTAATAGATTTTTTCCTCCATTAGTTCTTTGGCGGCTCTCAATTTCGCTAGTTCAATATCTAGTGCGTCGCGCTCGGCCCTTTGGGAGGCGCTCAATTTACGTTCCTCTTCACTTGGGATTAAGTGTAGCTGGTGGGTACGCAATCCATCAGGCAGTAATTTTGGGTCTTCACTTTTTTTGGTAACCCGGATCCCTCTGAACCAATCAGGAGGCGTTCCTTTGCCATCGCCATTGTCATCGAGTAACGGGTGCTCAGGGCTCAGTCGGTTTTCATTCTTATAAAAGTCAGCATTATAACGGCTGGCCGCTAACCAGGCTTCCAGTAGTGAGGTTTGCCCATCCTTATCAATATCGGCTTCTAAATTACCAATTGCTTTAGCCAGAAATCCGCCCAGCCGACAGAAGTTACGCTCAAAACCGCTGCGCGTGGCGGTAATGATGACCCGGTTTTTGCCTGAGAGTGCGTTCATGAAGGGGGAGCTGGAAGAAGCGCAATTTATAATCACCAAGGGTCTTTTACAGTCCTGCAGCCACTCCTTCAGTTCGGTGGCACTGATATCCGGTCCCTGCAGGTTGAACTTTGCTTTTTTTCCATCAAAGGTGCCGTGACCAATCAATANCANCCATAAGGGTGACTTGTTCTCGTTGACCTCAGCCTGAATGAGTTCAGCCAGTCTTTCCTTCTGGTTTTTTTCTTCTGTGTGGACTGCTTCACTAAATTTGGCTTCGCCCTTGTCAGCTGCTTCCTTCCATTGAGCACTCCATTCGTTGAATGTCTTTTCGTATTCCTCAGTGCCGGACGCACCCGTTATAAGGATCATACTGGCCTTGTCTTCTGCTTCCAAAGCAGTCCAGCTGAAAATAAAAATGAAAAGAAATATCCTCATGGTAACCCTTTGCGGCGGCGTAGTAGCCATTCAGCAATAAAGCAGATAAGGGCCAAAAGAAAAACAGGCCCCTGATGCCAGAGCGGGGTGTGGCGGATTTCAGTGACTGGCGCCCGTAAGGCAGGTAGTTCCCTTATAAAGGAATCGAGTTTATCCATTTCAATTACCCGTCCACCTGTTTTGCCAGCGATTTCCTCCAGTAACGCCAGGTTGGGGGAAAGAGAACGATATTCCGCGGCCGCAAAATCAGTAGCCCAGCCGGCTTGGTGACGTCCCAGTAATTTGCCTGTTTCATCGCGTACCTCCGCTTCAGCCAGATAACCACCGTTGTTGTGCGCAACATACTGTGATTGATAAATGCCTGCCTTTTCTGTTTGCTCTTCAGCTTGCATTATAACGGTCTTGTTGGTTCCGGCTGTTTTAACCTTTAGGGAAACATTGGCGTTTTCAAGCGGTTCATAGTTTTTGTCGTGGGCCTTAAGTTTCAGGGTGCGCCCGGATTTTCCGGGGCTTTGAGTGGTTGTGAGTTCAAAGGGAAGGGGGACATCAGCTACCAGCCAGCGCATCATTTGTCGCCAAGCCTTGTCTTGATCTTCCCGTTGGGTTTCTCCCTTCAACCCCCAGCGCCAAAGGTCACCCAAGAGAACGGAGCCCACGCGTCCGCGGCCAAAGGGTTGGGTGATTAAGGCCGGTTCATTGATTAGGCCATTACCTGTGGAAACGGTTGCCAGTACATTGGCCCCCGGTTTTTTGCCGCGGACACGATTGAGCGATAAAAATTCTGTCATCTCTTCCAGGCGGGTTGTCTCTGCTGATTCATTGTCACGTAAACGTACCCACGGTTGGAGCCAGCCATCGCGAGTGATGGAGTACTTCAGGTTGTTAAGGGCGCTGGTATCCTGCGGTTTATCCAGATAAACCGGTAAAAGATTTCCGATTGGAGTACGATCATATTTACCCTGCCTGAATGATTCCTGCCCTCCTAACATTAACAAGCCTCCTCCCCGTTCACTGACAAATTTTTGAATTAGAGTGTGTTGGTTGGGAGTAAAGAAGTCCGCTTCCAAGTCATCAATGACCACAGCGCTATAGGCAAATAACTCTTCGGGCTCGGAGGGAAATCCGGTTTTTAATTCATTGGCATTAACTGTATTGAGCCTTACCAGAACCGGTTTATCATAATCGCCAACATCCTGGCCTGAGCCTCGGGCCAGTGGGTTGGCGTTTTCACCGCGGCGACCCTTGAATTCAAATTTAGCCTCTTTTCGGGCAATGCGAATAAGGGCGGTTAGGTCCACCTCTTTATCTTCATCTACAGCACGTTTTAAAAATTTGTATTCCCAGTTGGGTCGACCCGATACATAGAGGACACGGTAAGGGCCTCCTCCACGATCAACAACGACAACCCGGCTGTTGTTTGATTGAGTCGCTTCTGCTTTTCCTCCTGAGGTGCCAACAGTTAACCGGTAAAAAATGATACCNTGAACAGCTGGTCTCACTTGAAACCGAAAACTGAACTCACTCTTATCACCATCAACCTTTTGCTTTAATTCCTTGATGAGAGTTGAGGTTTCNCCNTCAGNATCCAACAATTGTAATTTTGCTGAAACAACCTCCTCATCGCAACCCCGGGTTTTTATCTGGGCAGTAATAGTTACCGGAGCATCNTCAAAAGAGGTNTGAGTCGGGGTGACAGTCCCCAGAGCTACATCGCGTTTGGGAGCAGATTCACCAATCACAATCGGATAAACTGGTGGTATGCCTTCGGGTAGGGAGAGTTCTCCCTCCAAGTCAGTTGCTACGCCATCAGTGAATACCACGATCCCAGCCAGTGGTTGGCCTTGATAACGGCGAGAGAGCGTGGCTAAGGCTTCTCCAAGATTGGAGGATTGTCCGTCGAAAGAAAGGCTATTGTAGTTGCCCACATTTTTTAGCCGTGCATCAAACGTGTAGCGTTTTAATTCAAAATCGTGAGCCAGCTTGCTTTGCCAATTTTTTGACTTCGGGGCAATGGTCTTCTGTAGGATCTGTGCGCGCGATTGGCTTTCTCCGGAATCACTGAGGTTAAGCCCTTCACTGTTGTCGACCACCAATGCCAACCGATTGGCACCGGGCTTGGCTCGTTTCTGAGTGGCCATTGGGTCCAGCAGGCAAAAGAGAAGTAAGAGTAATCCGACACATTTTAGGCCGATACATGCTTTGCGAATATTATTTTCGATCGGCGCTTTCGAGTAAGCCCAAAGAACTGTTGCTGCACCTACGCCCATCCATAATAGAGCGGGGATGAGCCAGGACTTGCCTGCCAGATAAACCGATTCAGTCACATTTACTCCGTATGTGTGGGCTACTTGCCTTTGCCCAGACGCTCGTAATATTTCTCCACAAGATCGCTATATCGTCCGGGAACCGGATCGCGATCAATAGGGACCAAGGCCCGGTCCGATTCTTTTTTGGCTAGTTCTTCTGCTATCTCGCTACGGATTTCATCGAGCGGTTGTAAAATCTTTTTTTCCATCAGGTCCCACTCGGGTTCCTTACTGTGTCGGCGGAATTCGGCGTTCATTTTCCTCAGTTCTTCTCGTACTTGAGCGACTTGGTCACGAAGTTCGGGGCGATCAACTGCTTCTTCCACATCCCGTAGGCGGTCGGTCCATTGACGATGGTCTCCACCAGTGATGGGGTTACGGCTTCGCTCGTTGCGGCTGAATCCTTTTTCCAAGAAAGAAGCTGGGCCGGATTGTGGTTGGGTTCCCTCTTGTTGGCTCCTTTGGTTTTGATTATTGGGATTTTGATTTTGCGGAGGTTGATTCTGTTCACTAGCTCGGTTGTTCTGTGGTTCAGCATTGGGCTGGTTCGGTTGGTTGTTCTGCTGATTGCCGCGCGTTTGTGTTTGNTGCTCTTGGTNAGANGGTTTCNTTTCGTTGGNTTGNNNTTCTNNTTGNGCTTGNGGGTTNTCAGGTCGGTTGCCTTCTGNCTGNGGTTNCTGCTGNTNNGAGGGTTTTCCTTTACCGTTATTANCNTCAGTTTGTTTNTGGTTTTCTGTTTGGCGTTCGTTTTCGCTGGTATCCTGNTTTTGGCCGGTGGCTTCGGCTTTTTCATCTTCNAATGCTTTGCTTAATTGTTTGAGTTGCTCCTCGGCAAACTTTAGTGCTTCTGCTTCATTTCCCAAGACGCTCTCCGCGGCTTCCTCCACACCTTTTTGTAGATTTTCCATTTTGCGCNGGGATTGGTCGCTCAGGGTTTTTGAAGCCTCCCGAAAATCACGCTGTCGCAGTTGGTCAATTAGCTTTTGCTTATCAGGATCCTTATCCATGATCTCATCAAGGTTGCGGAGAAGCTGGTGGTTGCTCAATGATTCTTCTTCTTGTTCCAAAAGTGTGGCTGCGGCTTTTAATGATTTATCGGTTTGATCCTGATGCGCCTCACGGAATGTTTGATAAAGTTTACGGTTGAGCAGGGGTTCGGCTAATTCGGATTGTTCCACCACTTCCTTNATTTCGTTGAGCAGGTTNTTGAGCTTTTCCTGTTGTTTCCCAAGATCTTCAGTGATTTCTTTTTTGTTATCTGATTCAGTTAGACTTTTACGTTTTTGTTCCTTCTTTTCNTGTTCNCCGAGTTTCTTACTCAGTTCATCTTGTTTTTGTGTTAATTCTCGTGCCTTACGGCGCATGTTTCTCATTTCTTCAGAAAACTGGCTGGAAGTTTTCTCGCGCAAATCATCTCGCATCTCCTGTAGATCTCTTTGGGCGCGTGTTCCAGAAGAGATTGCTTGGGATAACTGACCTTTCTTCATTTGCTCAGCGGCCTTGTTCATTTCCTGGCGGGTCTTCTCAAGTTGTTGGCGCTGNTCTTTCATCTCAGTTTTGTTTTCAGGCTTTTCCATGCGCTGATTTACTTCGTCTAAATCTTCCAGATTCTGGCGTTGCTCTTCACGAAGACTCTTAAGCTGTCTTTCAATTTCCTCCTTTTCCTGTTCGGTTTCAGCTGCGCGGAGGGCATTTTCCAGTTCCTTGAGTTTTTCATTCAAATCCTCCTGCCTCTGGGCAAGGTCCTTTAATCGGCTGAGAACTTGTAATTGTTCGCGCTGTTTGGGTTCCTGTAGTTTNTGNGCCTGTTTTTCGTTNTGGTAGCGGTCCTCTTGCTGTCGCAGGTNCAGTTGGTTAAGTTGGCTTTGGGCTCTCTGGCTCCTTTGGTTTTGTCGCTGTTGTGATTGGCTTTGGTTTTTTTGTTGTTGTCGTGTGACTTCGAATTCATGTGCCTGAAGACGTAGGAGAGTTTGATAGGCTTTCTGTTCGGCGGTGAGTGCAGGGATTAATGCCTTGGGGTTTTCTTGGGCCAGTAATGGGATGGCGATGAAAATTGTTAGAAGTGAAGTGTTTCTTTTCATGTCAAAAATTTGTGGTCACTGTTTGGGTTTTCCTTGGGCCTCGTTAAGTTTTTTAAGGGAGGCTTCCATGTTGGTTATGATAGTCTTTATAAATTCGCTTTGTTTTTCATCACTGCTTTTATCCAACAAGACTTTGGCTTTTTCCAGAGCTTCCTTTTGTCCCTGAATGAGGACCGGTATATCTTTACTCAATGTATCAGGGTTTCGGCGTAATTTCCATGTCGCATTAATGATTTGTTTTTGTAGTTTGATCAACTCCTCGGTTTGTTGGTTTGGAGATGGTTGGCCTTCCTGCTGCTGTTCCTGTTGTTGCTGCTGTTGTTGGCTTGGGTCTCCCTGTCTAAAAATTTCCTCGAAGGGCCTTATTTCTGAAAAATACATATCACTGTAAGATCGGCGTGTTTGTCCATCAGGGCCAGTGTCTTCTGCCCAGAAGAACCAGTTGATTAATTGGTCAGGTTCCACTCCCAATGTTTCCACAGCAAGTAAATGGGTGGCGGTGATTTTAGTATTGGCCGAAGCATCCTTGCCTAAAAGGATATCCTTCATTTCGCCTCCATTGACATTGTAGGTGAGGCCATAGCTGCCAAGACCAAAGTCATCCTGAAGTTCAGCTGCAAAATCGACCTCTTCCAATGGCGAGATCTGTTGATCTCCACGAGGGTTGGCAATACGAATACTGGGCNGCTTNTTGGGGTATACTGATATCTCAATGCGAGGGGNAAGCTTGTTTTTGCGGCCAGNTNAGTCAGTNAGTTCAAGTTTCCAGATCTGATTGCGGGTAAGTCTTAGGGGAGGTAATTGTGCCAGTGGTTGAGTGGCGTGAACTTTTAGTGNGATGGGCTCTTCCAGGTCATTGGTTAGAAGCGCAGNAGAGACCGGTTTATTAAGATTAAACTGGTAGGAAAGTAGTGTGCCTTCTACTGCACTGAGGCGACGGGTGNCTTCAACTTTNCGATCGGGCAACTTGGTATAGTTTGGGTATTNCAGAAATGCGTCTGCGCGGTCCAGATAGGGGTGTTCATAAACCCTAACCTGGTAAGTTTCTGATTTCTTCCCGTCGTAATCTACGTAATAGGAAAATGCTTCTTCTATAAACGGTAGAGTAGCTCCAAAAATGGGATCATCCANATTCTTNGTTAACTCCAGACGGCGGGTTGTCTTGTCAGCCTTNGTGACAACCAGNTCTGCCTTGGTAGGGCCTCTATTTTTGAAGTGTGCTAAAATTGCCAGTGGAGTTCCACGTTCCACTTCAATGCTGCCTGGTTCTACCTTGTCCAGTTGGGCGTCTGCGACTATTTCCGACTCATCCTTTTGAGTTAGAGTTTGGGTATCATTGTTAGGGGAATTCGGTAGAGTATATATTTTTCCTAAACAAACGCAGGTGGCCACGAATAAAACAGAAAGCAGCAATTTAAAGCCNANNAGNCGGCCTTTGGGTATCATTCTGTTAAACTGGGATGATTCATATGCTGTNTTGGCTTCTTCGAGTAACCNTCGTTGNAGGAAATTATACTCTCCGGTTTGGGGGTCAGGCTTTTGCTCCATGGCCGTAAGTAGGGTAGCATGAAGCTCAGGATGCTTTTCTTCGATATTCCGGGCGAGTTGCTGATAGTCAAAACGGCTGCTCGAAGAGTTGATCCANGTAATGATAAATGTGCCTATTAGTAGTAGGCAAGTAAGGGCGTAAGGTACCCAACCAGCAAGAGGGAGGTTCGCTTGTGAGCGAATAAGGATGAGCCCTGATATAATTGCCAGTACTCCCCACCAATAAAGAAACATGTTCCAGGTGCGCCATGATTGTTGGCGTTTTACGATCGGAGAGAGAATNCTCTTTAGTTCGTTCATGTTGTTTCCCCTACAGGTTCGGGATTCCTCGTTGGCTTTCGCCAGAGCCAGCCTCCTAGCCAGGTTTCCAGTAGCACGAGTAGGATCGCAATCACGATTAGCCAACGCCATATTTTTTGACGCTTTTCAGTTTGTTCATCGATCAATGTTTGTTCTCGGTTTTGAGTAATTTTGGCAGTCTGTTTGTTTTTAGCGCTAAAGGGTAANTTCAATGCATCCAGCCTCTCCATAGGTAGAAGGGAAGTTTTGCTTTCTCTGGGTGAAACATTAACTGCAAAAGAAACGCTTTGAGATTCTTCCAGAGTATAGAGCCCTGGTTGTTTAGCATTAAAAGTTGTCGTGCCTGCGGGGACTTCTAGTTTGCCATCCGGGCCATAAAGGATTCGANTTTGATCACTTTTACCTGGAAGCTTGATGGTTTCGCCGGAAAAGTAATTTGACTTCAATTTTCCACGAGATTCTCCGAGCTCGAGCATTGAATAGAGAAGGGGGACAAACTTACTGGCCAGTGCGAGTTGACTGTCTTCGGGCTGCCATCCGCAGGTTAGGATGAAGAGGTGGCCTCGGCCGATCCGAAGATCCATAAGAGCTGGATCACCGTTATCAAAACGGGCCAAGATTTTAGCGCCAGGCAGCCTTGCTGGATCAAGTGAACGGTGTTTCCAGAAATGTATCTTAGTAAAATCGCTANAGCGTGGTTCATGGAACGGGGCTAAAAGCGGGTGTTCAAAATCCAGTTGAGACAGTAGCGCATATTTGTCTACGCGTGCTTCAGTTANNGGAACAGGCCCTGATTTTGCCAGCGCAGTGAGGGATCCACTCATGGATTCACTTTTTAGGGCAAGTAAAACGGAGTGGCCGTTTTCGATGAATTTTCTGATGTCATCCACTTGGCTTTCTTTAATNGTATCCCCAATAATTAAAAGTCTGTCATCGGCACGATTGAGTTCAATAGACTGGGTTGTTGTTGGATGTCCTACAACACTGACGTGCTGTAAGCGGGTAGTAGAAAAAGCGCGTTCAAGATAAAAGCGCATGGAATTAATGTCATCAGCTTGTTCATTGCCCAAATAATGTATGCGTAGAGGCTCTGGGATGAGTGGGGTGATATGCAGGGTATTATCAAAAGGATGAGTGTCACCCAGAAGATTTAGCTGCCATCCTTCGCCGGGTGGTCGTCGAGGAGCCTTAACTGTTCGGCTTTGGCCCGCTGGCACATAAACAGTAATATTGTTGGTTGAAGCGTTTTGTTTGTGCTTAANCCATGNGAGGCGAAATTCTTCATTACTTGAATCCTCCGAGTTAGTGAGGCGTATAGAATGAGTTGCTGAATCTTCTGTTTCCTGCAGCGGCTTGAGTTGTATTCCAGCATTTCCGGCAGTTTCCGGTTTAACAGTTTTAAGCGAGATCTGTATGCCTGGTGGCCATTCATAGCCCTGTAGCCCTTCCAATTGAATTCCTTCCTGTCTATCAGTGATTATTACGATCTTACTGGCGCCAAGGTGTTCATTTTCCTCNAATAATTCGGCTGCATTGAGGATAGCATTGCCCAGATGGCTTCCGGCCCATCCGGGTTTGGTAGCTTTTAAAGTCTCGATAGCTGCAGGAATTCTATTGGGCTCAGGTAATTCCTGCCATTGATCAAACTGCATTAGGGGTGTGGTTTGGTTGTCAAAGGTAAGAATTGTCAGGGAGTCGGTCGGCTCTAATTCTTTGAGACTATCCTGTGCCTGCTTTTGTGCTTTTTCCCAAAGTCCCTCTCTTTGCATGCTGGCGCTGGCATCAAGCAGTATTACCATGCGCTGTCCGGCTGAGGGGTCGTTAACTGTGTTCACGTTATTTCGGAGGAAGGGACGAGAAAATGCCAATGCCATTACGGCTAAAAGGGTGCACCGGAGCAGAAGAAGTAAGACATCCTCAAGTTTGCTTTTGCGAGTGACCCGTGGAGGGTCAGCTCGGAGAAACATGAGTGAACTAAAGCTGAACTTTTCTTTAGTGTTGCGGCGAATTAAATGAAAGATCACTGGGCCGGCGATTGCCAGAGCACCTAACAAGAAGAGTGGGGCAAGAAAACTCATAGGTTGGCGTGCCGTTGGATATTCTTGCTTCGGAGTTGGCGCTGCCGAAGATAGTTTGAAAGCACTTGATCAAGAGGCTCGTCGGTAATCACCGGCAAATAGTCTGCNCCAAGTTTTTGGCAGACTGATCGGGCGGCATCTCCATGTTCTTTAAACCGTTCCAGGTAATTTCGTTTTGCGGATGCAGGGTCGATAAAGAGATCTTTATCTGACTCAACATCATGGAAAAGGAGGGCGTCTTTAAAATCAAAATCAATCTCGCGCGGGTCGAGTATGCGAAAAACAACTACATCATGACCGGCGGCAGTTAGTCTGCCGAGTTTTGCTTCCAGTTCTTCAATGGGGGCAAGTAAGTCAGAGATAAGCACCATTAATCCGCGCTTATTGACTAGTTCCACAATACGTTGAAGTGGTTTAGCGATGTTGGTGGCTGCTCCAGCCGCAGGCTTCTCAAGACTTAACATCAATTGACGCAAATGGCCGGGGCGGTTGCGTGCAGGCAGGTAGTCCCGGATGTTTTCATCGAAGCTCAAAAGTCCCACCGCATCTCCTTGCTGGAAAAGAAAGTAGGCTAGTGTGGCAGCCAAAGTATGTCCGTACTCCGCTTTGCTCCAGTTGTTGGAGCCAAANGTCATCGAGCGGCTTTGGTCTACAAGCAAGTGACAGCGGAGATTAGTTTCGTCTTCAAACTTTTTGATATAGTAGCGGTCGCTACGTGCATATACGCGCCAGTCAACGTATCTCGGATCATCTCCGGGAACATATTGGCGATATTCAGAAAATTCTACTGAGAATCCATGGTAAGGGCTCCGGTGAATGCCATTCCAAAACCCTTGCACTACAATGCGGGCACGCAGTTCCAGACTGCGAATTTGCATCAAAGTGCGCGTATCAATTAAGCCCTGCCGTTTCGCGTTGGGTTCGGTTTCAGGCATCAGTTGAAACGTGATCAAGTAATTGATCGATTATTTTTTGGGTGCTAATTCCTTCTGCTTCAGCGCGGTAATTCACAAGTACACGATGCCTTAACACTGGCGCGGCAAGTGCTTTAATATCCTGTATTTCGACGTGTGAGCGGCCTTGAATCAGCGTGCGTGCCTTTGCTCCGAGCACAAGAAACTGCGCGGCCCTTAATCCTGCNCCCCAGCCGACCCATTCATTGATGAAATCNGGAGTGTTTTCTTGGTGAGGTCGGCTGGCCGCAGCCAATCTAACTGCGTATCGGGTAATATCCTCGGCAATCGGAACTTTTCTAACCAGATCGTTAAATCGGAGTACATCCTCACTGTTAAAGAGAGGTTCGATGGATTTGCTTCGTTCGGCTGTTGTCTGCTGGACAACAGCTACTTCGTGATCTTCGGGTAAATAATCAATGATGACATTGAACATGAACCGGTCGAGTTGTGCTTCAGGCAGAGGGTAAGTGCCNTCCATCTCGATTGGGTTTTGAGTAGCTAAAACGAAAAATGGCCTAGGTAAAGGGTGGCGCTGGCCTGCTGCTGTGACTTGATGTTCTTGCATGGCTTCCAAGAGAGCCGCTTGGGTCTTGGGTGGGGTACGGTTGATTTCATCAGCCAGAATGATATTGGCGAAAACCGGGCCNGGCACAAAACGAAGTTGTCTNCCTGCATCGGTTTCACTAAGTACCTCAGTGCCGGTAATGTCCGCAGGCATTAGGTCTGGGGTAAACTGAACGCGAGAAAACTTGAGGTCGAATATTTCGGCAACCGATTTTACCAGCAGGGTTTTAGCAAGGCCGGGAGCTCCTGTAATAAGGCAATGGCCGCCGGCAAATAAGGAGATTAGGATTTCATCAATAACCTCCTGTTGGCCGACGATTGTTTTCCCGAGCTCGGTTTTAATTTGGTCATAACCGTGGATAATTTGGTCTACGGTTTGTTCATCAGTAGGGGGGAGGGTTTCAGTTTCCATTAGTGAGTTAATGCGTAAAAAACAATGTTGATGCCCATCGGATAGGCCTTGGGTTCAGAATAGGTTTTAAAATAATATTGGTTTTCGCCTTCGCGTTCCCAGCCATCTCCCAAGTCTGTGTTATGGCAGATGATAACCATCATACGGTTCTTATCATCGAAGATTCCTTTATAGTGAACTTCACTTCCGTCATCGATTCCCGGCCGCCATTCAAAGTCTTGGCCTCGCATTGCTTGGCCTATGGAAGGTAGTTGTGGTTTTTCTTTGAGATCAAAAACGCAGTGGAAGATGGGGTGTTCTAATGGGAGTTCTTTCGGGGTTCGGTCGGGGAAAACCCGCTTCATTTCCCAAGCAAAGTTTTCATATTCTTGGCCTCCCCAAAAATCATCCACCATCAGAAAGCCCCCGTTAAGAAGGTATTTGCGCAAGGCTATCACTTCGGGTTCAGTAAATTGCAATGCACCCGGTTCAATGATGTAGATAAATGGATAGTCGAATAGTTCAGGGTCTGTAAGTTCCAGTATTTTTCCTTCTGGATGAACCTTCAATGACGTGAGTTGCTGTAATCGGTATGAAAAATTCAGATCGGCATCTGGATAGTCAGTCCTCCAGCCACCACCGCGTCTACCATAACGGCTACTATACCGAATTCTAACGAAAGTGAACACGTCACGAGGCATCTCATTATCCAGCTCCCAGTTTGGTACGCCGCGTCGATCTACAGATGGTGGTAAAACGGGGCGGCGTTGAGCCCAAAGTACGGCTGCAGCAAACGCCATAATTCCAATAAGGAGGAATATTTTTTTATTTTTCATCCCAGCTTAGAAGAAGTTTTAGGGCCTTTCGGAAGCGGGGGGCTTCTTCAAGGGCCATCAATAGGTGTTTTTTAGCAGTAGAGTTATTTTTTTCCTTTTGTAAAAGGGCAAGATGGTAATGTGCTTCGGCAGGGTCCAGCGGATCGAGGTTAAGAAGAGTTTGCCATGATTCGATGGCTAATGATTTTTTGTTTTGGGCTTCTGCCGCTATAGCCAAATGGCGATAGGTTTCAGGTAGTAGAGGGTTTACTTCCAAAATCCGTTCGCAATTTATACGGACCGCTTCCCAGTCTTTATTTTCAGCAGCCAGTTCAGCAAGGCGTTGAAATACGGGGTAAGCGTCATCACTCATTGATGCAAATATCTCGAGTGTTTTGCGTTCCGCATCGTGCTCCTTAAGTTCCCGGTAAGCCCGAGCAAGCATTACGTAGGCATTGGATTGGCCTCCATTCTGATGAGGGAAAAGCTTGATGAGTTCAAGGCAGGGAGCTTTCACTGCCTCCCAATCGTCTGCTTCAAGTGCGCGGCGTGCATTTCGAATGAGAAGATAATAATTCTTGGGGTGCTTTTTTGCAAATTCCTCGACCCCAGTTCTTAGGGTTTCAGGATCGGGTTGCGTCCAGTTTAGTCCCGGAGCCATTGCATTGGCTTTGGCTTGTGCATATTGTTCAAAGCTTTTTTCAAGTTTTTCCATCGGTTCAGTGTTTTTCTCGATGGCTACATTAATTTCAATTCCCTGACCGAGATCCTTGAGAATATTTCCGATGGCCTTAGCTCCGAAACGTTCGATGAGGTGTTCAACAACCAGAGAGGATTGGTAATAGGCAAACTGGAGGTGCAATTGGCTTTCGGGGGACATGAAGGCTCCACTTAATTTGCTGATAGGGGTTAGGTTTTCACCTAAAATCATCGATCTATAGTTCGGGTTCATTCTTTGCCCCCAGGATGGTTTAGCCTGTCGTTCCTCATAAACGCTGATTCCCTCACTTAACCAACGAGGCATCTTATTTTTTGTGAGGGCAAGGGTTACGGTGTGACAAAATTCATGCCAAAGCACTGACTCCCAATTAGCTGGAGAGGGCATCTGGGAAGCAGGGCTGTTGGCTGTGATGACACACCCAAAACACACGCCTAGAAAGCCCGGGTTGCCCGGCATTCCAAATGTTCTGACTCCAAAATCCTTTTGCTTGGCAAAAATTTCGACGGTCGTGGGTTGTTCCAGTTTAAGTCCGTATTTTTTGCATAGTGTATCGTGGGCTTTGTTGAGCAGTCTCATGGCTCTTTGTCCGTAAACCTCTGCTTCGTGAGGCTCCATGCGCAAAATGAAATTCGAATTGGTTAAAGTAGTATATTTACCGAGCGTATCTTTAAGCGTTACCAGATTATAGGTGGTAACGTCATAGCCATCAGTTTCGTGGGCTGCTTCGGCCATCGCCCAGCCTTCACTTTCGAGTCCCAATCTCAAGAGGTCCTGGGCAAGCTGTATCTTGGCGGGGATATATTTTGAGTTAAAGGTCAGTGCCTGTTTCTGGTGTGAGGAACCCTCAGCAAAGCGATATTTTTGGGAAAGTTTTTTGCCTATTAAGTGGTCGACCTTGGGATTGCTCTTCCAATATTTTAGTGCGCGATTGCGGGCATTCCTTTCGGTTTCCTTGTCCGACTTTAGATGGGCAATCAGGCTACGGTAAGCCCAGGCTTCAGGGTGATGAGGATTGATTTTTAAAACTTTCTTTAATTGTTCTTCGGCTTCGGTGTAGTTCTCGCGGTCAATAAGCTTGTCTGCAAGTATCAACATTGCTCCAGTATGATTTGGGTTTATGGTAAGTGTCTGCTGCAGATGTTGGGCCGTCATCTCTGCATCAGAAGAAGCAAAAGCCCGGGCAATTCCAAAATGGAGTTCAGCATCCTTTGGTTTCTGTTTTAATGCTTTCTGAAAAGTACGTCCTGCTAGTTCGTAGTCGCTTTTAGAAAGGGCCAGCTCACCGATGGCATAGGCAATGCCGGTAAATTCCGGATCATGTTCCCGGGCAGGAGTGTAGAGTTTATTGAGAACTTCTTTTGGGTCTGCGCCCAGTTTGAGCGCTGTGCGCCCAAGGNCTACCATGTCAGGAGCATTGCGGTANGCCCAACTGCGGGCTCCGGCTAGTCGGTTAATCTCGCTAAGCGCGTTAGTTGCGCTTTGAGGNTCGTTATTAAATTGAAATACATCATATGCCGCCAATTGTATCCGNACACTACTTGTAAGTTTTTCCATGGCATTGGTGGTAACGGTGTATGCCTCGGTGTATTTGCCTTGAGCCATGAGCGCGCGAATATGAAGCACATGTGAATCTTCCTGCCACCGGTTTTTAGCAATCGCATTGGTTGCATTAGAGATAGTGGCAGAATAATCGCCGCGGGCAAAAGCTTTGCGCGCTTCCTCCAGAGGATCTGCGGCTTGGATCCATAGGGTGTAAAAAATGAAACAAATGGTGGCGGTGAGTTTCATTTTTTTTCAATTTTGCGTTTTGCGAGATAGCTTTGGAGAAAGCGATCGGGAGGAGCTTCTTTCCAAGCAGTGAACCAAAGGTCTCCCAACATTTGGGCCCCGGCCAGGAGTTGTTTTTCCAAAAACAGCCGGCCCTTTCCCGGGGAGTCCTCTGATAGATTGCCCGCCTTATCCAATTGATAAAGTGGTTCAACTAACTTGTGTTGCTCTATAATATAATTTACTGCAGCCAGAAAGTGGCCGCTCGCAAGCTCTTTGCTTTCAGGGCGTTTTAAAACTTGGGCTGTCCGTAATTGTTTTTGTAATCCTATTTCGTTTGGTGGTTGGGTGCTGATGAAAAACTTCCCGTCAATCCATGAATGGAACGACCGGCGGGTGGTGTATTCTTGGGGGTTATCGCCGACCCATCCATTAAAGTGTTTGGTTGTGTGTAGGGGTTGAGATGTATCTCCCACAAAATGGCTCAGGATGCCCATGCGATAAATGACGTTGGCTTGAGCGTTATTGATTTCCTCAGAGGTGCCCATTTCCTCGAATACTTTTAAGTAAGAAAAAGAACTGATGAGCTTTAGGTAGTTCTCATTNATGCTCCAAGGGAGAAAGCCCGGATAGTTCTTNGTGTGGTCAGTATTGGCTTCGGGCANNTCNAGNTTGAGGTTTGTGCGGGCGTTGGCCATTTGTTCAACGAAACGATAGCGGAAGTGGCTCAAGTCTTCTGCCTTGAGTTTGTATTGATCAAGATACTCCACATCAAAATAGTGGTCGGGGTTATTCAGGTGGCGAAGACCTTTATCGCGAGTGTTACGCCATCTGTCTGGTTCGCCTGCAAGAAATCTTACTCGTTCTTGATTGGGCGCAAGTAACACAAATTTTGGGAATTCCTCNGGNAGNCTTTTAAGTGCCAGATCGTTGATCAGCCNGTGGCGTTCATAGTCCCATGCACGTGCNGGTAGCCACAGGATTAAGCCACAAATAANGAATTTNAAATAGTGGCTACGTAGCATTTGGTTATGCTAGGGAGCTCATTGTGTTCAATCAACTGAAAGCTGTTCAAATTTATCATCTAAAGACCCTGACAAATCGGTGAGAGACATTCGTTTTGCTGAACAGGCCAATTTTCCTCAGGCCCAGATCGTAATAGTAGGGGAGTAGTTCCTGTTTCAAGCTTCTCTGGTTGCAAAACCCTTCGATTTGTTTGGGGGTAATAAAGCTATAGTGAAATGTTTCTATCTCTGAATATGGATAATGATTGCCTGATATACATTTCTCCTCGTTATCCAAAAAGCATGTAAAACATATTTCACCACCCCTCTCGGCAATCGGGCTCAGTTTCTCCAAAATATTTTGACAGTCACTCCAGCGAAGGTGGGTGAAGACGCTGCCTAATGTAGCGCAATTACTTTGCTCTATAGCAAGGGTTGCCGTGTCTGAATTGAAATGTCCGAACTTAAAAGACCCGTGCTTTATTACGTTCTCCAGCATGGGGGAGTTGGGAGGTTCTAATCCATAGTACTGGAAGTCGGGTGTAAATCCACTGAGGTAATTTCCTAAAGCGCCATTGCCGCAACCATAGTCCAGAAGTTTGACGGGTTTGTTTTCAATTGTTTCGTTGATGCCGCTAAGCAGGGCTGCATACCACTGCTTGCTCCCCGGTGCCTTCGATTTAAATTCTGGGAAGAAAAACTCCTGGGTTGGGTGTAGGTATTTTTCCAGTGCTGAGTAATCCTGAGGAGGCTTTGCAGTTAGCCAGTCTCTGTCGGTCGGTTCCTTTATTCTAATAATGCCCGTTTGGATTAACAGGTTCTTTAGAGCTTGCTTGAACACANATCGACCTTAACAAAAAAGNTTTGGTTATTGGAATATCATACTCTGAACGGTTCGCACCTGTTTATCTGAATAAGTTACAGGGCCATTTTTAAGATATGAGCTAAATCATCGTCGGGTAGGTTTGCTGGGTTGGCTTTCATGCTNNTGGCNTCGAGAGCTTTTTCAATAATGCTGGGAAAATCATTTTCGGTAATTCCNTAGGCGGAGAGGCCCGGGATATTAAGTNTTTCAACGAGGTTTTGAATCCAATTGATACCTACTTCGGCGGAAACATTCGAATTGCCGGTGAGGAGATGCGCNGTTTCCGTGTAACGGTTNTCTTTGGGTAAGGCCTTTAAGTTGGCGGTCATCACGTGTGGGAGTAGCGCAGCACATACTGCGCCGTGGGGNGCNTCNAACATNCCNCCAATGGGAGCAGCAAATCCGTGGACGGCGCCAAGCCCAGANTTGGCTAGTGNCAAACCACCGTAGAGGCTGGCTAGTGCCATATCTTCACGAGCAGCGGGAGTTGGGNCTNCANAGGCCCTTTGAAGNGATCTTGCCGCANGGGNAATAGCTTCGCGGCATAAGGNATCAGTCATTGGGTTGGCGCGGGTGCAGGTAAAAGGNTCAATNAGTTGAGTGAGGGCGTCCAGTCCTGTAGNGGCTGTGATCTTAGGTGGAAGATCATAGGTNAGTTCCGGATCCACGATGGCNAGTTTAGGCAGCATCAAGGGNTGGCGTAGGCTNACTTTTACGNGGTCTTCAGGCGAGGCGAGTACNGNGTTGCGGGTTACTTCTGCGCCGGTTCCTGCNGTAGTGGGNATGGCAATNAANGGGGCAGGGGGTTGAGTGAGNGGNTGGCCTTNGCCAATNACTTCCAGATAATCAAGAGGNTCNCCNGGGTTNGTNCAAAGAGCNGCGATAGCTTTACCNGCATCAATGGCACTGCCNCCNCCCAAGGCGATTANAACATCACATTCATTTTGGCGGGCGCATTCGGTGCCGGCCTGTACATCGGCAATTTTGGGTTCACCGGTAATGGAATGGATCGTGCTTTTGAGTTCTTCCTTCTTTAAGGACTCCAGTAATTTTTGAGCACGGTCCGGGTTGCTGCCGGTGACTACTAGTGCATGTTTNCCAAAAGTTGCNGCAGCCGGAGCGGCNTCAGTTAATTTTCCTGCCCCGAAAATTATCCGGGTCGCGGTGGCGAACTCAAATGGTGTGCTACCACTCACTATCTGCGGGGAAGTGATTGGTGAGTTTTACGGCCTGACGAGGTTCAGCCATCATATCCTCAACTGTGTCGCGCCACTTCTTATAATGAGCCGTTTCCTTATGGGAAGCCGGATCGTCTTCAGTGTGGTATACTTCATTGAGGATAAATCTATTGGGGTCTTCATTATCTTGGAGGATATCGAACCGGGCGATACCAGATTCCTGTATACTATTACGGGCATTTTCCAGTGAGGCGATTCGGAAGGCTTCTAGGCAATCAGGTTTGACATGGATATGAACTAAAACAATCAGCATGAGGCCAAGGATAAAGGTTGTAAGTCCCGCGGCCAATAAAATGTGACGAGGGTGGGCGAGTTAAATTTTTTTGAAAAAAATCTGTGTTAGTCTTTTTCCAGGGTTATTCATTATGAGCGGCACCAATTTCAAGAACCGGACCTTTTTGTCAGAAATGGGGGCGTTCATGACTGAGTGAGAAAAGGTTTGTTATAGGTTGGTTTAGTTTGTCTGTTAAATTCTAAAACATTCAACGTAGAATACCGTAACTTCCGCCTTTCTAGTGCCGTCTAATTCACTGGTAATTTTGGCTATTAGTGGTATTTTTAACCATTGCCTCAGTAATATATGGATAGGAGTAATAAAATTTGGCTCGGTATTGCGGTTTTTTTTGGAGTAACGGCATTTTGGTGGTTGTTAACTCCTAAGGCTGAGCCGGTGCTTGTGGAGGCACAATTACTAGAGCGACCAAAGGATAGTTTACCAGAAGCGCCGATCGCCAAGCGTTTCAGGCATGTGGAGCTCAGCCCAGCAGCGGTGGATGCAGTGCGTGAAGGTGAAAGGATTATTCAGCTAAACCTNTTCCCAGGGGAAACTGTNCGAGTGCGTTTGGATAAAGCTGAAAAGACTGATCCAGTCAGCACCGAGGTTCATGGNGAGGTCATTGGAANGCCGGGNGCGGCCGTAAGTTTTGTGACATACAACGGGACGATGGCTGGTAGTATCGANTATCCCGATGGACGGATGTTCCTNATAAATTANGCTGANCNNNNGTCNCATAGCATTGTGGAGATTGATTCAGGTGCGACAGGCGGTCTTCCCCATGCTTCAGTAGCTCATCCCGATACAGAAACGATTCTCTACCGGTCACCTGAAGGGAGTGTGACCTCGGTGCCTCAATATAAAATGCGGCCATTCAAACCGGGAGTAAAATATCGAGTGCCGGGATTCCCTGGTTTNACTCATATACTAACCCTGACTAATACCCCTCGAACCAATTTTTGGACCGCTCCAAGGCCACCTGTTTTCGGCCCTCCCATTGTGGGTATACTGGTTTGTTATACGGGGCTGGCAGAGAAACAGTGTGGAGGGGTNAGAGGCGTAGAAACGCGAGCTCGAATATCCGTTGCTCAAGTAAACAATGTTTTTCGGCGTAGTGCGGTAACTGCAAAACTCGTTTTACTGGGGACTGAAAAGGTGAACTACACCACGGTAGGCAACAGCACCAGTGATCTCATGAATCTCACCTTTGCCCGCACCACCTCTCTTTTTGAGGTTCATAAGCAACGTCAGCGGTACCGGGCGGACTTGGTTAGTCTGTTTACTGGAGCATCACCAAAAAATTTTTTGCACGGCAGTAGTTGGATGCTTAACACGACCAATGGGGCTCCTGCATACGGATTCAATGCGATGGAAGCCGTTTATGCGCCAACTTCAGTCTTCGTGCATGAGATTGGGCACAATCTGGGCTGCTCTCATGCTA
>PBEJ01000018.1 GCA_002719595.1 Verrucomicrobiales bacterium | reverse complement strand
CCTGCCGGTAAAACGATGACCGGCATCCAGTTTATTACTCGCGNAAATCTTGGGGTATCCGAGGTTTCCTTGAGGGAATATACAGGGGTCCTTAAGACCTTGACGCAAAAGAGGAAGTCTTTGGCCGCCGCCAAGAAGAAGCTGGAGCAGGAAAAAAAGAAGAAGATCGGTTCTGTCAACGTCACGCAAGCCGAGCTTTCGGGACCAAGAGTCTTCGCTCGGGTCAGTCGACGATCATTCGGAAACGGTTCCATGAAGCCCGAGCGTACCTTGGCTACGGCCCCGGAAGGACAACGCCTGGGCCTTTTGACACATCCCAGTTGGTTGGTGTCTCATTCCGATGCGATGGATAATCATGCAATCCTGCGCGGCCGTTGGATTCGCGAGCGGCTTCTTGGTGGTGGTATTCCAGATATTCCTATCACCGTCGACGCTATGCTCCCGGACGAGCCTAATACCACTTTGCGTGAGCGCATGCGTGTTACGCGTGAGGCCTATTGTTGGACTTGTCACGAGAAAATGGATCCCCTGGGTTTGCCTTTCGAGATGTACAATCACGCTGGACTCTTTCGTACTACTGAATTGGATAAGCCCGTTGATACCACTGGCGAAATCATTAATAGCGGCGTCCCTGAACTTGATGGGCCTGTGAAAAACGCCATTGAAATGATTGATCGGCTAGCCAATAGCGAACACGTCGAGCAGGTTTTCGTTCGTCACGCTTTTCGATTTTGGATGGGGCGAAACGAGACTCTTAATGACGGGCCTACCCTTCAAGTAGCACACAAGGCTTACCGTGATAGTGGAGGGAGCATGAAAGCACTCCTTATCTCGTTACTCACCTCTGATGCATTTCTTTTCAGAAAAGTGAATCGTACTACTCCGATCCCGAGGTAGTTATTAGAACTTTGATAGGGCATCCTTTTATTTCAACATTCCCCTTGGTGTATCTTATTTTTGTCCATTTACCGGAAATCGGAAGTCGAATTTCCATCCATTCCCAATTAGCGGGAAGTGCTGGCTTAATCTGTAGGGTCCCTTTCGGGATGGAGTACTTTAAGCCTCCTAAGCCCTCAAGATAGAGTAGGATTTTACCTGCGTTAAAATTAGAATACTGGTCGCCAAATAAAGTTAGATCGCGCTTAAAAGCTTCGGGTGCGATCGGGATTTGCCAGGTTTTGTGGTAATTATAATTTGAAAGATGATTCAATGTGAGCTGGCTGGCTTCTTGGGAGAGGTTCTGTTTGAACATGCCATCAAGAGTAAAGTAAGCGGTATCTGGTGTGTAACCGAAGGAATGATCGACTTTAGTCTTAAATTTTTCCATTGATTCCTTTGCCATAGCTAAGGGAAAAAATTCTCCATAAAATCCTTTTTCTTTATCAAGTGCCCAAGATTTAACCATGGCTTTTGCGTAATCATTTGGAAAGAACGGTGATCGCATTGCCCAAAACCCGGTAGTCATTATCATTCTATTTTTTGGACCGGCAAAATAGTTGGAAATGCCGTTTTGTTCCCAACGCTGTTTGAACATTAAATTAATGTGTTCGGGATCCCGGCGAATCATTTTTTTCCAGAGCTTAATATCTGGGTTATTTCCCGTTAATTCAGCTATTTTTTCCAAAGTTTCAGCAACTTCAAATTCGTTCATGGCAAAACCTGAAAGGCGTTTTTTAAACAGTTTTGAAAAGTGACCCTCATAACATTTTTTTAGGAATTCAATGTCTCCGGTGTGTTCATAAATTTGCCAAGCTCCTAGGACGTGTTCTGAGGTTTCTGCACCATAGGCGCCTGAATGCCATGAGACACCTTTGTTATCAGATATCATTCTCAGACCATTGGACAGTTCTCGGTAGCGATTATTTTTTGTGAGGTGCTTCCAAGTGAGCACGTTTCCGTATGCGTACTTGGGTTTATTTTTTGTCCATGCCCCTACTTTAATCTGAAAAGTGGCGTCGTATCGGTGTATGCCGAGAAAATTATTTACGGCAGTTTGAGTGTGGTTTTCCTGTTCCCAACCTTTACCTACTTCGATGTAGTACATTAGGTAGAGAGCCCAAAGGTAATAGTAGATATCAACAAACTTTTTGTCGGGGCAACGAAACCAGGGAATTTCATCATTAAGTTGCTGGTTGATCAGCAGTGTTTTAGCTTTTAACCAGCCCGAGTGCCGGTGGGAAATTTCACGTGAATCTTGCGATGCCTTTATAGGGTCATCATTCATGGCCCATGAAACAACTGTTCCACTTTTGTCGCATGGAACAGAAAAGGAGTAATGTTGAATTCCTTTATTATCCCGACGGGTGGTTAATGTTTTTTCAAAAGAACGGGAACAACTTAATGCTGTGGTCATGCCTGAGTAAACGCATGGACCAATAAGTTCGTTTTGATTAGGGTCCGGACGAGATTTTACGGTGCCTCCTTCGGTGATAGAAATCACATTGTCGCGAACGTTATATTGAATCGATGCGGTGGATGTGACGCTGTTTCTGTGATAGAAACTGTGGCCGGAAAATATCAGTTTTACGGGTTTTGATGCGGTGATAATGGAGGCNGCTGAATCGTTGGCTGCTATAAATTTTTCCTCTNTGATTTTGACGCCACCTANTTCGTATTCGCAGATNAGTTTGTCAGGGCGCCAACGCATGCTCTTTGGTTTGGGGTNCTTGTAAGTNGTGCCGTTGACAATGACGCTTCCATACAACACTCGAGTATCCTTGTAGAATTCCCATCCNTTATAGTCGTTTCCAACTCCGGTATGTTCGTTTCCNGGTAATTTGCTTTCAATTAAGCCAACACCGCGACTTCTAAGATCATGGTGGAAAGGGTGCGTGAGGCCAATGGTCTCATCTTCGATTAATCTCCAGCTGGCGTGGAAGCCACCTATATAGTAAGTTACATTACCCGCTAGAAATCCNTGTTTTCTGCCTTGGATTTCTTGTTCCAGACGCTTGCAGTAATCGACGAAAGCGGGTCTTTCACTTGCTTCAANGAAGGGTAGGCATAAACACAATCCTAACAGGATAGCCTGAAAAGGCTTAATCATCAGATTTCCAGTCGCCGTTATTTTTTTTGCCTGCTGGTGGCGTTCTTAAGTTCAGGTTGAGGTCGGTTATTATATTTCTTAACCTCTTTTTTGAGAACGCCGATTGCCTTGCGTAGTTGGGTGTCTTTGCCGGCAGGTAGCTCACCGGGTTTCGGCCAGAGGACATGGTGGGGAACTGCTCCGTGCAATTCCATGTCTTCTCCGGTATCCATTAGATACCAGCCCCGAAAGGGCATCCGCAGATAACCCATATCCATGATGCTGCGTCCACCAGTACTGATGACGCCTCCGGCAGTGGGCACTCCTATAACTTTACCTCTCTTGAGGTGTTTGATCGCATGGCTGAAAATTTCCGCGTTACTGTAGCTATTCTGATTGCATAGTACGACCACGGGCTTATGCCATGATGCGTATACCTTGCGATCNTGCGGGTAACCACGTCCGCCGCCTCTGGGAACTGTAATGGCGTGTTGAGGTTGTGTTAGAATGGTAAGCAAATGGTCGGTCGTTGACCCGCCGCCATTTTCGCGCACATCGATAACGATTCCATCCTTGCCTGCGCCAACTGAATAAAGTTCTTCTTCAAAACGGAAGAAGCTTGTCATATTCATTCCGGCAATATGCATGTATCCCAATTTATTATCAGAAAATTTGGCTACCTCAGCCCGGTTAAAATGTATCCATTTTTCATAAAGGCGACTGCGAGCTGAAGCGAAGGAAGTTGGGCGCAGGGTAATTTCACGAACCTGTTTTTTTCCGCGGTTACCTGATTGTACCTTTAGGATTACATTTCGATCAGGTCGTCCTGTTAGCAATGAGGTTAAGTCAGATTCGAAGCTTACTTTCTTTCCATCAATATGTGTAATAATCTCATTAGCTTTAATTCGACTAGTTTCCCGGTCGGCAGGTCCNTTTGGGATAACGTCGCGTACTTTCAAACCGGGGCCTTTGTGGTTTGAGGTAAAACGTACTCCAAGGTGGGCAGTCATATCTGTCCATCCCTGTCTCGGTGCAGTTGGTGTCAGTTCTGGTCCGCGGTAGGAAAAACCAAGATGGGATCCATTTAATTCTCCCAACATGAGGTTGATCACCATTCCCAGTGTGTAGCCATCAGTGGATGCAGCAGCCATGGGGCCATATTTTTTTCGCACTTCATCCCAGTTGCGGTTACCCATGGCTGGGTCATACCAATTATCGCGCATGGCGCGCCAACAAAGATCAAAAGCAGCGTGGTAAGTTTGACCAAGATCAATTTCCTGTTTAGCGCTAAAACTATATGAGGAGGGCCTGCCAGTTGAACTCAAGGTAGCAGGCACGCCACTCACAAGCCAACGGATGTTGGAACCTACCCAGCGAGCATTACTTCCCGAAGTTGATGTTAGGAGCGTGGGTTTTAAGCTGTCAGGAAAAGAGACGGCATAAGTTCCTCGCTTCCCATCAATATTAGCGCTAAAAGCCAATCTTTTGGAATCGGGAGACCAGAGCAGGTTGGATTCAGTGGTATCAGGGATGGAAATACCGCGTATGCGATCGTGAATCCCTTCAAAGTCTATCTTTAACGCAGGCTTCTTAGGGGCAGTGGCTGGAGTCTTGGGTTTGGCTTCAGGTTTTACCGGCTTTGCCTTATCTTCCTTTTTTGGGTCGGCCTTAATTGGTTTTGTTGGTGATGAAGGAATTACTGGTTTTGCAGGTCTTCCTTTTTGCATTTTTTCAAGAGCCATTGCTAGTTTTCGAGTACGGCTGTTTTTTTGATCATCTTCAGCTCTAAGATAGACGTAAAATATGTCCACCTCTTGATCTCTCCTGCGTCCGGTAAAGGCGATAACCTTTCCATCCGGCGACCAGCGTGGGTTGTACTCATTATCTGGATGGCGCGATAAATTGAAAGGTTCTCTGCTGCCGTCGATAGGGCGTATCCAGATGTCACGGTTGAAGTCATTATCTGATACGGCATAGACAATCCACTTACCATCCGGGCTCCAGTCGTATTGGGAAGAATTCCAACTTTTAAAAAGGCGTTTGGATTTTTGAGTTTTGGCATCCATCACCCAGAAGTCACCACGATCCTTGAAATAAGCAAACGTCCCGCCATCTGGGCTCAGGGATAATCCATATTCGGTTGAAGCATCATTGGTTAAGCGTTTGGATTTGAAAGATTTATTTTGCCACCAGTATTTCTTTGTGTCTGTTCTTTCAACGAGCCAAAGGTCTTCTTGGCCGCCCTGGCCGCTAAGAAAGATCAGTTGATTACCGTCTTTGGACCAGATCGGTTCGTCCTCCTCTTCGGGGGTATTGGTGATTTGGATGGGTTCGCGCAATTCGGTGTCCATAACCCAAACATCCCCGCCTGCTATAAAGGCGATCTCTAAGCCATCTTTGCTGAAGGCAACATCTGTTGCTTTATTTAAAACACGTCTTTGTGTTTTCGTTATGGAAATATCACCTGGCGCCCATAGATTAATTTTAACGGGTTTTTCCGTTTTGCCCGGTTTAAGTTGATAAAAATCAAAGAGATGACGGAAGGCAATAACCGATCCGTCCCTTGAAAGGGTTGGGAAAACCACACTGTCGTCCTTAAACTTTGTAATTTGCCGGTCTTTTTTGCTCGCTAACTCATACTCACGCAAATTCAGAACTCCGTTAGGCGCACCGATATAATAAAATGCTTTCCCGTCGGGTTTCCAGAGTGGCCAGCGTGAATCTGTGCTACCCAAGAGCTTTGTGTGTTTATTACTTGTTGAATCCCACAACCAAATCTGCGATGTGCGGCTGCCTGTGTAGCCCTTGCGCCACCACCTCTCGCCTTCACGATTGTATAGCACTTGTTTTCCATCGGGTGAAACGCTGGGGTATTGTCCGTAGTCATCAAATAAAANCTGTTCGGTTTTTTGTTTTCCATCAGATTGAATAATGGAAAACCGTTCGCCACGCCGCCAAAAGTGATCGCGAGTGATACTGGTCAGCAGGCTTTTTCCATCAGGCATCCATTCCTCAAGGATAAACCCTTCGGTATGCAGGGTGATTTTTCTGGGTGCTCCGCCCCAAGCAGGCATTATCCACACCTGTTGGCCCCCTTCTCGTTCACTGACAAAAGCAATATGTTTTCCATCCGGCGACCAAGCGGGTTGACGATCGATGGCTGGGTGCCTCGTAAGCTGCCGAGCTCCTCCACCTTCAACTGGTGCTACCCACACGTCTCCTCTCCAAAAAAATGCGATCTGTTTTCCATCGGGTGAAAGAGCCAGATCTGATGCCATCCGGATCGGCACTTTGGCTTGTGTTAACAATGGAAGGAAAGAAAGTAGTAACCCGAGATACGCCCTCATCATAATGCTGAAGGGTAATAACGATATAATTGCCCAAAAGCAATCCAATTAGGCCGTTAAATTCGGGCTGAATTAAATTTTAGAAGTTGGCTTGGGTATTGCAAAAATTACTTTTTATTGCCGCTGCTTTCGATATTTGTTTGGGGTAATGCCTTCACTGCGCGCGAAGACCTTATGGAAGTAATCTGCATTTCGAAAACCGCAATCACGTGCCACCATTTTTATGGGGGAATTTGATTCGACTAACTGTCTTTTTGCGCGTGCCAATTTAAGTCTTACCATTTCGCCTGCAATACTGCGCCCAATCGACTTGTTGAATCGACGTTCCAGAGAACGCCTGTTTATTCCTGTTTCACTAGCCACTTCATTTACCTTGATGTGTTTATGAGTGTTCTCAGCAATATATCTCAGAGCAGAAGAAACAATCGGATCATCAGCTGCATAGGAATCGGTGGATTGTCTTGGGATTAATTCGATGGGGGGTATCAGCTCAGGCTTAGAGGGAGGTCTATCTCCTTTCATCATTTTATCCAGAAGGGAAGCTGCTCGATAGCCTATTTGTTCAAAGCCCAAGTCGATGCTGGTTAATGTAGGTGGGGGAGAGGCGCAGATCGTGGGTTCGTTACTGGACCCCACAATCCCAACATCTTGTGATACGTGCAGATCTTTTGCGCGGCATAGATCAATTAGATAGCGACAAAAGAGATCGTTAACAACCAAGATCCCGACAGGAGGTTTCCAAGAAGCAACCCATTCTTCTAACCCATTAATAAAAGTTTTCCACCCCCGTGCTTTTTCAGTGACGCTCGTTCGCGAAAAACGGTGTACCGCACACCGAAATCCCTCTGTTTTGAGTCGGTTTTTAAATCCGGTGAGTTGTAGCCCTGCATCTTTGTCGCGCAAAAAACCTAAATAGCCAAACCGCTTAAAACCGCGCCCGATGAGGTGTTCTGCAGCCATAGATCCCGAAGATTCAAAATCTGCAAAGACACCGGGAAGGTTTTGAGCTGGTGAATTAAGCCAAAGATTGACCAAAGGCACTTTCATTCGTTTGGCTGTTGAAGCCAGAGCAGGTGTGGCTCGGGCAAGAATTCCATCAAAACTAGGCTTTCCCTTATGCATAGTTAACAGACGGGTTGTGGTGGGAGTGATGGAGCAGTCCCAGCCGGCCTCATCAGCATAACGTTGGCACCCCGCATAGGTTTCCAAATGCCTTTTGTAACCCCATTGTACTTCTAGGGCGATGGCTACTCGTTTGGGTTTACCGCGTTGCATGGCTTAAGTTGATGCTCCAAGAACACAACATGGGCAATAATAAATGTCGTAAAAAGGCATAAAAAATACGCAAAAAGACGTAATATATATTTTGCTGTAAACAGTCCGTGCAAAGTAGTTTGGAGATTCCTTGCTTGAAAAAAGTGTGAGACGTGTTGGGTACGTTATGGCAAGGTTTCGCCTCACAACCTTCCTGGTCGGGTAGTTTGTGGGGCGTATTTTTTATTTATGTGTGCTGAGTGCTAGGTTAATTTTAAAGTGAGAAAAGATCTTATTACAATGCTTGCAGCTGTTATCTTCGTTGGTTGTGATTATCACTCAGATTCCGTTTACCTTGGTCGAAAGGAAGCAAAATTTCTCGGTTACGTGCACAATGGAGACCTTGCGGCAGTAAAGAAGTTCCTCGATCAAGGCGGAAACGTAAACCTGCAGGATGAACCGGGCATGACCCCATTGCACCATGCTGTAAATAATGATTGGCAAGGGAGTCACTTTAAAATGGTCAAACTACTGATCGACCGAGGAGCTAACGTAAAGGCGATTGATGACACTCATCATACCCCATTGCATTGGGCGAGTAATAAGGAAACTGCCCGATTACTGATTGCTGCAGGAGCGGATGTGAATGCCAGGACAAAACGTGCGGGGGAAACATTGTTATTCTCAGCAGCACACGGTGCGGCTCAGGGTGCTTCTGAAAGTTATGAAATGTATTTGGGTTTAACCAAACTGCTGTTATCCAAAGGAGCGGATGTAAACGTTAAACTTAAATCGGGAAGTATGCTTAAAGATAACAAACCGTATCGTGAGAAAATAGGAGAAACAGTTTTGCATCAAGTGGTTCGGAGTTATTCCGAAAAACATGCGGTTGAGGTTTCTCAGCTGCTCATAACCAACGGAGCAAAGGTGAATGAACTTAATGGAAAAGGCCAAACTCCACTCGATGAAGCTTTGGCGAATGGGCGTAATAAGACCGCTGAATTTCTTCGCAAATACGGTTGCCAGACCGCAGAAGAACTAAAGGCCAAGGAGAAATGAAATCGATACTAATTACGACAATCTTAGCTGGAATACTGTTAGGGTGTAAAACAACGCAAAAATCTCAAAATCTAGCTATTGTAGGGCCACTATTGCAGCGGCAGATTTCTGATGCAGAGCTTCAGGCAATTTCAGATCTGCATGTGGCTGCAGAGGAGGGAGATTTGGTTAAAGTGAAGCAATGCTTGAAGGCGGGGACTGATATTGATTGTGTACTTGGAAAAGCTTCTTTCAGGATATTACACAAGGCGGCGAGAGCAGGCGATGAGGCGATGGTGGACTTTCTTATTCAACAACGGGCTGATATCAACGCATGGGCTGTAGATGGGACTCCATTGGACTTGGCGATCAAAGAAGGGCATGCTGGCGTTGCGCATTTGATTCGAAAAAATGGTGGCGAGACAAGTGAAGAACTTGAGTCCAAAAAGAAATTAGAGGTTGGTAAATGATTAGATTGTTGATTGTTTTGGTAATTGTTGGAAGCCCCGTGTTTGCGGCAAAGAAACCCGACGTTGTGTTTATCGTTATTGATGACCTAAACGATTGGATCGGTGTAATGGGCGGGCACCCTCAGAGTAAAACACCGAATTTAGATGCCCTAGCGGCACGTGGCGTTTTGTTTACAAATGCCCATTGTAATGCACCCCAATGCGGTCCGTCTCGAACGAGTTTTTTGCATGGCCTCTATCCCAAGAGTACCGGCAGGTACTTTAACAGTACCCGCCGACCTCCTTTTTTTGGAGACCAACCGATGCAGGGGGTTACTTCGAAAAATAATCTGAAGGATCCCGTGATCTTTCATCGGCACTTCAAACAAAACGGATACCGGGTGGTTAGCGGTGGGAAAGTAGCCCACGGAAACAACGCTAAGTTGAAGGGGGAAGTTGATGGGTATCTGAATCGTCCGCCAGATGTCCGCGGGAAATTTACCGACGAGAAGACGAATCTTTGGGGAGAAGGCGGACCGCATAATCATGTCGATCAACAAACCGGAGACTACAAGGTATCGAAATGGGCAATCGAGCAATGGCGGAAGGCTAGTGAAAAACCTCTCCTGATGACCGTGGGTTTCTATCGACCACATCGGCCGTTCAATGCGCCCAAGGCCTACTTTGAAAAGTTTCCTTTGGAAAGCATTCAACTGCCGCAGGTTCGAGCGGATGATCTGGATGATTTGCCAGCCTATGGTAAGGCGCTTGCACGTTCAAATGCACATAAGGATTTGTTTAAACCTCGCACGCTGCATGAACAGATTCTGCATCTGGGGGGCGAGNAGGAGTGGAAATACATGGTCCAGTCTTACCTTGCGTGTATCAACTACGTGGACGTTCAGATCGGGCGCTTTTTGGACGAGCTCAAAAAGAACCCTCGAAAACGGGATACGGTCATCGTGCTCACCAGTGATCACGGATGGAACCTCGGTGAAAAGACGCACTGGTGCAAGGCTGCCCTGTGGCGAAATACCACTCGCGTTCCGTTTATGGTCATTTTACCGGGAGTGACCGAAGCTGGCGTTCGCAATAATCAACCCATCTCTCACGTAGACATTTACCCCAGTCTTTGTGACTTTGCTGGTATCNCTAAACCAAGTTACCTCGAGGGGCGTTCGATCTTACCGCTCCTAAAAAATCCAGCAGCGACACGCGAGGTGGCCTTTCTCAGTTACGGTCCGGAGAATACAGCTGCTCAATCCGAGCGCTATCGTTATTTACGTTACGAAGATGGTTCTGAGGAGTTGTACGATCATCAAAAAGATCCACACGAATGGACCAACCAAAGCGGTAATCCGGAATACGGAGTCATCAAGAAAAAGATGCGCGATCAGGTACTCCGCTTTCAGGCCAAATAGCGACTGTACGGANGAAAAGGTATCTTTTAGGATGCTGCACAAGGTGGCGGAACCTTTCTTGTTCAATAACGCGATGGTATTAACGTAGGGCTCTACACAGGGCCTCATTGTACTTGGTGATCAAAGAAGAGCACAGCGATGTAGTGCAGTTTTTCCGCGAACATGGTAGCAAGTCGAGTGAGGGATTAGAAGGTTTGGAAAATGAAACAAATAATAAATATTCTCTGGCAAAATGTTGCGGTTGTCATTCCGTTGGGGGTCTCGATTTCTTGTGCGTCTAAATCGGTTGAATCGATTGTTGGAGGGGTAGAAGTTTATAAACTTATAGCCGAACTTCACAAGGCGAAGACTTGTGAAGTGTATCGAGTTGATGATTCCTACCCGGGAGAAAATAGGCTTAACAAAGCCAATAAAATTCACGGTTTTTTCGTTCTATCGGAAGTCCATCCGATGAAGGATGATGCAAGAGAGGCATTGTCTCAGATTCTTTTGAAGCCGAACACCTACTTTGAATATGCCGTTCCCATAGATTGTGCGTTCCGTCCAGGAATTGCCTTTCGCTTTACGAGCGAGACGACGGAGGTGGATTTACTCGTTTGCTTTAGTTGTAATGAGTTGAGGTATTACTTGGATGGGAAGAGTGCAGGAGAAAGTTATTTTAAATCCCCAGATATTCTTGCATTAACAAAAAAACTTTTCCCTGATGANAAAAAAATCCAGTCGCTGAAATGAAACTATTTACANGNNCTATAAAAGNTTCACTGACTATGCTATGCTGTTGTGNGGTGTTTTTCTTATGGTAGAAACCCAGCTGAATGCAGCAATAGCTGCGCTGAGCCAGAAGCAATTGGATGAACAATCCGAGACCATTGGCAGGGGGGGCTGGGCGGGTGCCATTGAGTCCGAGGTTCGGGAATCAAAAATGGAGAGGCTCTTGGGTATTCATCGTGACCGGGTTTACGCAATTGAGCTTGGGCTGTTATCTCTTCATAAGAGTCCTTCGCTAGAACAGGGCAATGAATTTAAGGAGCTTCNAGTCNTTGAGGTATGGCGACCAAGTTACTTGAATTCCTCCCTTACCGGGACCACAAGGGCACGAGTCGATTCCGAAGCAGGGTGATTTGATTAAAATGTATTTAAAGTGGAACAAAAAAAGGCAGTATGGGAGCCCTTGCTATCTAATGGAATCGAGATTACAAAGAAGGCGAAGAAGTTAAAGTGAATAGACAAATTATATTTATTGCGGTGCTAGTTTTGGTTAGTGCCGTCAACGGAGAGGAAGCTTATCAGGCTACTGCTAAGATATGGGGAGCAATGGAGCGCAAGAATTGGGATGCAGCCATTGCGCAGGCAAATAGGGTCATTCGAATTTGGGGACCACAGGCTAGGCGCACTAACGATCAACTTAAAAAATATGCTCTGGCTAAAGATGCAAAAAAATACGGCAACCTTAATGAAGTGGGGGTTTCACTTCTCTTAAAGGGTGATGCTTTGAGTAGAAAAGGGGATAAGGTCGCAGCAAAGGTGGCCTATCAAACTTTGCTCGATCAATATAAATATGCTCAGGTGTGGGATCCCAAAGGGTGGTTTTGGAAACCAGCTGAAGAAGCTCAAAAGAAGCTCGTTTTGCTGGAGAAGGAAACGACTCCAAACTTAAGGGTAGCCAAACCATATTTTTCGGCTGCCCAATTAAAATTGCCCGGTAAAAAGGGGATATGTTTTTCTATGCGTGCAGCTGGCGAGGATGGATCTGCAGAAGAAAATTTGCCGCGACTCAAAAAAGTAAATCCCTACTGGAGTTACTCTTGGGGTTGGGATCAGGTGGCCGGTCAACCTTCACAGGTAGAATTCGTCCCTATGGCTTGGGGGGCTTGGTCAACTGATGGTCTACGGAAAGGCTTGCAGGAAAAGGTTGTGCCTTACATCAAATCGGGGAAGGTAAAACGGTTTCTTGGTTTCAACGAACCGGATAAAAAAGAGCAAGCCAATATGCCCTATAAGGCTGCACTTAAGTATTGGCCGATTCTTCAATCTCTTAATGTGCCACTTTGTAGTCCTGGCTGCGCGAATCCTGAAGGATTGAATGATGGGACGGTTCAGGGAGTGAACAGCTCATGGATGGTTGATTTTATGAAGGAAGCCGACCGCTTGGGGTATCGTGTGGATTATGTTGGAGTACACTGGTATGGCGGNACCAATGCAGCTGANTTCAAGGNCAAGATGAGGCGCATTTANGAAAAATACGGAAGAAGGCCTTTATTGATTACCGAGTTTGCCCCGGCCGATTGGCAGGCCAAAACCCACTCTCAAAACCGTATGAAAGCGCCCTACGTATTAGCTTTTATGAAGGAAGTACTTCCATGGTTGGAAAAGCAAGACTGGGTGGCTGGTTATGCTTGGTTTTCCTTTGAGCCATATGAGCCGCACGGACATACCTCCTCATTGTTTGATAAAAACGGCGATTTATCACCTCTTGGTCGTTTTTATCAGAGTGTCACTACCCAAAATCCCAATGGAGATCAGTCCATCAGAATTATAAAGTAAAAAAAGAGAGCCAAAATTTAAAACCGAAATATAAAATGAAAAAGATAATATTAACCCTATTTACCATTACTCTTGTTCTACCCTCTTATGGGGTTGAAAGAGAATACGTGAAACGTGCGGTCCTTACAAAAGAACAGGAAAAAGAGGTTATTGCTCTGGCACAAAAATGTGGGGTTAAGAAAGTTGCCAAGATTTCGACCCANAACATGTTTCCGACTCCGTTTCGCGGGATAAGTGTACAAGGAGCTGAAGTGGTTAAAGGGCGTGAAGTATCTTATCAGGTCTTGAGCATCAGTCATGGCGAATGGCTTCAAGAGGGGGCTAAGCCTGGTAAAGGTCAACTGCAGTTGGGCGACTTCTGGGCAGGTAAGCCTTATACACGTAAGCAAACTATTCTTAAGGTAAATAAAAAGGAATACCGGGTCGGATCTATAAACAAAATGAAACCTGAAGAGTGTGAAACGATTCTGAGTATGTTTCTCAACGGTGAATTTGATCATACTCCGGCGGTTAGGGAAAAGAGCCTGAATCAGGTTGACTGGACAAAACCCCGACGTTTTTCAAAAAACGGGGAAAACATTTCAATTGGATTTTTACACAAAACTGGGCCTGGAGGGGGNTTTTTTGACCTGCAGGTGAAACTGGTGGGTAATGAGTTAACTATCGTCCAAATGTTTCAGGCGATCCCTTAGTAATGATCTATACGGGTGCATATGAATAGGTCATCAGCATTTTTGCTGGCACTTTTTTTTAGTTTTTTTTCGCCACTTTTTGCNAAGGATTCACCGCCTAATGTAATATTTTTTGCGGTAGATGATTTGTGTGATTGGGTGGGGGCAATGGGGCATAGACAGGCAAAGACGCCTAACATAGATAAATTAGCCAGCCGAGGGGTTTCCTTTAGTAATGCGCATTGTCCTGGAGTGTTTTGTGCGCCATCAAGAAGTGCGATTTTTACCGGGCAATTTGCTTCTACCACCGGATGTTATGGGGCTGAAATCTATTTTCATAACCACCCTGAATTACGTCCTATTCAAGTCAGCTTCGAAAAGGCGGGATATTTGAATTACGGGGCAGGAAAACTTTTTCACCATCAGGCCGGATACATTGATCAACGTGGATGGTCTCAGTTTTTTCTGCGTAATGATGATAATAANCGAAAAGGCTGGCCNTTAGATTCGTGGGGCAGTGATNCNCCGCTACCAAATCCATTTCCAAACAGTATCTACAACCGTGGGAAGCAGATTACTGGAGGGATGTTTCTAGAATGGGCAGGTCTTGATAATAGCCAGGAAGAACAGTTGGCCGATACTAAGCGGGTGAATTGGGCTTGTAGTTTATTGAAGCAAAAACATGATAAGCCTTTCTTTTTGGCAGTAGGGCTTTACGCGCCGCATTTTCCAAACTATGTGCCAAAAAAATATTTTGAAATGTATGATGCGGATAAAATCAAGGCTCCATCTTACAAGGAGGACGATCTTGATGATCTACCTCCTCTCATAAAGCGTAAAAAGATAAATAGAAAGCGTCAGCATCATGACCGGTTGGTTGAGTTNGGGGCGGTTGAAAAAGCTATTCATGGTTATCTTGCGGCTGTTTCCTATGCTGATGCGATGTTGGGTCGTTTACTNAAGGCATTGGAGCAAAGTGCTTACTCGAAAAATACTGTTGTGGTTTTCTGGAGTGACCATGGTTTTCAGCATGGCCAGAAAGGTGATTGGGGTAAACATACCCTCTGGGAGCGCACCTCCAATGTGCCTTTTATCTGGGCCGGGCCGGGCGTTGCAAAGGGTAAGACCATTAATGCAACCGTTAGTCTTATTGATATGTATCCAACCTTTGTAGAGATGTGTGACTTGCCGCCCGTTCCAGGATTGGAAGGGGTCTCGCTGGTCGAGATTTTAGAGAATCCTGTTCGGGCAATTGATCGGGATGTTTTTTTACCTTATTTGGATCCGGGGGGGTATGCGATCGTTAACCAAAATTGGCGCTATATTCATTACAGTGATGGCACAGAGGAGTTATATGATGTGCGTAACGATCCACACGAGTGGAATAATTTGGCAAGTAAGTCAAATTTGTCAGAAATCAAAAAGAAACTGAAAGCCAGCGCTCCAAAATCATTTGCTCCAGTTGGAATATCAAGAAATCAACTCAGATTAATTAATGAAGGCGAGAGTTACAGGTGGGAACTCAAGCAGCGACCGATCCGCAGGAAGTAGAATTTTTATCGAAAAAATATGATGAACCAAAAAAATATTACAGTATTTTTACTGTCACTGAACTTTCTATTAGGGTTGGGAGTCTTCGCCAAGGACGTGCCAACCAATATTATTTTTATTTTTGCTGATGACTGGGGGTGGGGTGATCTAGGTTGCCATGGTCATCCCTATGTCAAAACACCGAATATTGACCGGCTNGCNAGAGAGGGNACNGACTTTCACCGGTTCACTACTGCNAGTGGCGTNTGTTCCCCNAGTCGCACAGCGATNATGACCGGTCATTTCCCAGCTCGCTACAANATTGACGGACANTTTGCCTGGGTNCCCAGCAACGCNAGGCGTAANATGCCTGATTGGNTGNATCNTAAGGCTCCGCTTTTGTCGCGCTTCCTTAAAAGTGCNGGTTANGCGACTGCNCACTNNGGNAAATGGCANTTGGCCAATGACATGATTCCTGATGCGCCTTTTCCNAGTGAATATGGGTTTGATGAATATGGAGCCTTNAATTGNTCCGGGCCTCAGATGTACGTGCACGATGATGTCAAGAGTGCTATCCCTTTCATTGAGAAAAGCCATAATTCGGGTAAACCCTTCTTTATCAACCTTTGGATTCATGAGCCACATACTCCCTTTCACGTTGACCCCAAGTTGCAAAAGCGCTTCGTTAATCTGGGAGAGAAGGATGCGATCTATGCGGCGACTCTTTTTCATGCCGACTTGAGGATAGGTCAATTGCTCGACGCTTTGGATCGGTTGAATTTGACCAATAACACACTGGTTATTTTCAGTTCAGATAATGGTCCTGCCCGTGGTGCTCCGGATACTCCCTTAACCCTAGGTTATGATTCTGCAACCGGATTAGGTTATGGAATAGCAGCGGCAAGGGGCGTTACCGGAGGACGCAAGGGGTACAAGGCTGCTCTCTTTGAAGGAGGAATAGGGGTGCCTTTTATTGCTCGTTGGCCCGGTAAGATCGCCGCTGGCAA
>PBEJ01000017.1 GCA_002719595.1 Verrucomicrobiales bacterium | reverse complement strand
GTCAGATGCTGGATCATCCTCTCCAAAAATATCAGCATTAAACTGAAAATGCTCCCGTAACCGTCCCTTTTGTTGGCGCTCATAACGAAATAGTTGAGGAGCCGAATACCATTTAATTGGCTTTTTGTAATGCCGTTCGCGAGCTGCAACCATTCGTGCCACGGTAGGAGTCATTTCCGGTCGCATNGACACCTCACGCTTACCCTTGTCAGTGAAGTTATACAACTGCCCAACAATCTCCTCACCGCTTTTGGCCTTGTAGAGTTCTAGAGGCTCCAAAGGAGGCCCATCATAAGCTTGAAACGCGTACCTCCGCGCAACCGTTTTCCAACGATCAAAGATATATTCGCGCACGTCAGCGCTCCAAGCCTCACCTTTGGGTAGAGGCTCAGGGAAAAAATCACGAAACCCAGGCAGTCGTTCCACACACCTAGAAAAACAACCACAATGCGGCTGGGTCAAGAGGATCTAAAAAAAAACGTAAATTTGTTATGGAATCTTTAGTAAAACCTGCCCCAACCCAGCCCCTCTACAAGTAAATAGGTTATCAGGACAATTTTTGATATAATTGAAATAACCCCACTGCTGACATAGCCAACGCCGATAGCCAGAGAAAAACGGTCCATAATCTCCCCGGCTGAAGGGGTTTATCGGTTTGTTTATAACGAAAATACAAAGCCGCAATCGACAAGAATGGCAACATCAACGCCTGCGCGACCCCGCCCACGAGAACTAATGAAACGGGAGCTCCGATCAAAAAATATACGATCGCGCAAAAAATAGGTACGGCAATGCAACATTTNGACAATAGCTGCCCTCGCCTCTCTTCATCCTTTGGTTTGGGGATTACGGTAAAAAGAATTAAGCCNTCGGCAAGCAATCGGGCGTTAGAGGCCGAGGCTGTAACCATTGTCGAAAAGAGCACCACAAACGCTCCGACCAAGAAAATCGTCAACCCCGCTTTTCCCAGCGGCCGATACATCTCTGACAATGCAGCAATCATGTTACCGTCCTGCACCTGCTGCGTTCCGTGCAGCAAGGCCGCACCCAAAAGAAAGAATGCAACAGTTGCGCCGGTATACACAACCATGGAAAGCCAAGCATCAATTCGCATGATTCGCAGCCAACCTTTCGCACGTTCATACCACACTGAAGTGGGGTTTGCCGTTCCGACATTCCGTGCGTATCCCTTTTCCAAGCACCAATACGGATAGTAAATCAATTCGGAGGCCCCTACTCCTATGATACCAAATGCGGCAAAGGCTGTTGAAAAATCACTAGGTAACTTAAACTTCAAACCNTCCATAATGTCCCCTGTGGTTATTTTATAATCCGCCATGTCAGGCGAGAATTGCAAACTTCCCAATGCAAATAAAGTCGCCAGCGTAAAGAGCACCACCATGATTGTGGAAAAAACCTCAACTGGTTTATATTTTCCGGAAGCAAGTATGGCAACGGTTGCCGCACTTACAGCGATAGCAATCACCCGATCAGCACTCTCACCCAGTTGCGATAACCAACCCAATTCCGCTACCACCTTTCCCACACCTCCCACAATGCCTCCCAACTGAAAAAGAATGCCAATAAACATGAAAAGCCAACACCAAACTAGCCATGAAACGATGAAACGGGGCCCAGGCATGGTGTTCATTGCTTCCAGCGTAGTCATCCCCTTGGAAATTGCGAACCGTCCGAGTTCCACTTGCACTAACACCTTTATCATGCAACCGGCAATAATGAACCAGAGCAGGCTGAATCCATATTCAGCCCCAACTTTGGGCGTAGCAATCAGTTCTCCTGATCCAACAATACAGGCAGTAATAATTAGCCCCGGACCGAGATGCTTGATAACGCCGCGCCAATCCTTCGGCGCATCTTTCGGACCAGTCGAAGACATATAAAAAGTTAGGCAAAAGCTCNTCTGCTTACAAGCTTCGCCTGTTTTTCGGGCAAAGCAGCATCTCTATAACTCACGCCAAAACTATATCGCATCAGNCCCCCCTGAATCGGCCTTATAATTAGCCGCACCCATATCGAATTTCGGTCCATATTTGAGGTGTTATGTTAATAAGTTGCCGTTTCATAGCACCTCAATCCAGATAGTATTTAGCAAGTTGTTTTCGGCAACNGTCCCACAAGGAGGGATAAATAAAAGTTATGTTAAACAAATTGACGTTCACAATTGTAGTGTATGTATGGGCCTGCTTCCTAACTTTTTTAACCATACAAGCGCAACCAACACCTACGCCAGCACGGCCTTCACCACCTTCACAACCCAGAGCAGTTTTACCGCCGAACCCAGGCGAGAGAATATCTCCGGAAACACCAAATATCATATTGATCGTAGCAGATGATCTTGGATGGGGAGATCTGGGGAAATACGGCCAAAAACTGATCAAAACACCCTACATAGACAAGCTAGCATCTGAGGGAATGCGATTCACTCAATTTTATGCAGGGTCGCCAATAGGCAATGCATCACGAAGTGCATTATTTACCGGCCAACACACTGGACACACCTACATTCGCGGCAATGAGCCCGCCTCGTTGCGAACAATTGATACAATTATCCCGCGATACCTAGTGGGCAATGCACGGTATAAAACTATTGCCTTAGGCAAATGGAACCTAGGAAATCCTGGATCTCCCGGGGAACCGAGAAAAATGCACTTTCACCAATGGATGGGTTTCGTAGATCAGTCACATGCAAATAATCATTATCCTGTTCAATTTTGGCGCTATTCACCCGGTGCGGCAGGGCCGGGAAGTTATGGATATCGGGACGGGATGGTTGACTTCCACCCCAATGCCGGCGGCCAGAGGCGCGGCTACTCAACCGACCTCCTAACCTATGCTGCAGTAGACTCNATAAAAACCTACCACCCTCAGCATCATANCCCNAACCCCTTCTTCTTGTACCTTCACTACACAGCCCCTCACATTAACGAAAAACTCCACCAAAAAACCGGAAACGGCTGGGAGGTTCCATCACTTGGCCGTTACGCTGGGGAACGATGGCCAAGAGAAAAACGAAGTAAAGCGGCCATGATTAGCCACCTAGATATTGGCGTTGGGAAAATACTACATGAACTCAAGAAACGTAAATTGGATGAGGATACTCTCATCTTCTTTACCAGCGATAACGGGCCAGCCCATGAGGGAGGCAGCAATCCTGCATTCTTCCGAAGTGCAGGCCCCTTCCGAGGCACTAAAGGTCAACTACACGAAGGCGGAATACGCGTTCCCATGATCGTTCGATGGACAGGTAAAATTAAGCCAAATACTGTTAGTGAAACGATGTTTGCCCACTGGGATGTTTTGCCAACCATTCTTTCTGCCGCTCGACTCCCAAAACCACGCGAAATTGATGGCATATCATTTATGCCAACCCTCTTGGACGGCGAACAGAAGGCCAAACATGATTATCTCTACTGGGAGACCCATTGGTATGAGTACGGTTCAAGACAGGCTGCCCGTAAAGGTGATTGGAAAGTAATACGGAAAACGCTCGGCCAACCTCTGGAACTTTATAATCTCAAGAGGGATCCGTCAGAATCCCAAAACGTAGCGCGCAACAATCCGGAAATCATTAAAGACTTTGAATCCTATCTTCGATCCGCTCGCACCGGAAGCCGCCTGTGGCCTATTAGGCAGCCAAAACCAACCGCGGGAAAACAACGTTAGCTATTTAGCTATTCTATCGGAGCAGNTGCCTCAGCCACCACTCTAAACCCACCGTGGGACATCCCGGTATCAGGGGTAGTTTTCATTCTTTGAGAGGGCCGAAATGCCCCGCAATAAAGGTCAGTGCAAAGGAAGGATCCGCTGCGTTGCACGCGCTTCCATTGACCGGGCTCATTCGGATCATAACTTTCATTGGGCCCTTGTGGGTTTGACACCGGGCTATTCCGATAATAGTTGGGCATATACCAATCCGAACACCACTCCCAAACATTTCCCGCCATATCAAATAATCCATATCCATTGGGAGGAAATTTACCAACTGGAGCAGTCGTATAATATCCGTCTTTTTTTGTGTTTTCTCTGGGGAATCTTCCCTGCCATATATTTGCCATAACCTGCCCTTCTGGCTCCTGCTCATCTCCCCAAATATATTCCTTACCTTTCAAACCTCCTCGCGCGGCATATTCCCACTCAGCCTCAGTAGGCAACCGGTGCTTGATGCCTGTCTTACGGGTTAACCAATTGCAATATTCACGTGCATCATACCAGGCAATATGAACCACCGGATGATTGGATTTTTCTTCTACCCCCTCTTTATTGGAACCTTCAGGAAAACGCCAGCTGGCCCCATCCACGTACTTCCACCAGGCCATAAAAGCATTGTGATGCTTTAATCGCTCTACCGGGATATCTTCGCCTGGAGGCGTAAAAACAATAGATCCTGCTTTAATGTTTTTGAATTCTTCAGCCGGTATCGTTGGGAAATCCTTTGGATCGGGCTTTCGTTCAGCAATAGTTTTATAGCCACTATCTTTNACAAATTCCGAAAACTCTTCATTGGTAACCTCGTATTTACCAATCCAAAAACCATCCAACTTCACTTTGTGCACCGGCTGCTCATCCTGATTTTTTGTAGACCCCATATCGAAGGAGCCTGGCGGAATCCATACCATCCGTTCGGTTTTAAAATCGGTTTTAACCCCGGAGTCACTCCTTATTGGAATCTTCGGCCCGGAACTATTTGTGTTCTCACTGGGCTTGCACCCCAATAAAACCAGCAAAAAAAGGCCCACCATAACCATATTGCATATTTTATTCATCATACTCTAATCGACCTGCTCCAGTTGATTTCCAAATGGATCCATCTGTAACCTCTGCTCCTTTTCTTTTTTGGTTTGATTCACCCCCCATGCCATCCATAGCACAGTAAGCAACACCCAAAGAATTGCAAAAAGGCAGGCAAATAAAGGCCACCGATAATTTTTGGGCGAGATTTCGCTCTCGTCAGGGTTCGGCATCCGTGAGTAGTTCATACGAGCGAAAATGAGAAATTGCAATTCGAATCTGATTGCGTCCTGACAATCACCTGTGTTTCATCCGCACATGCCTCAGGCTCCACTTGAACCCGGAACGTTGTATTTAGTAGCCACGCCCATTGGAAACCTTGAGGACATTACTTTGCGTGCATTACGAACTCTTAGAGAATGTAGCATAATAGCCGCAGAAGACACACGCCGTACAAAGCAATTACTTAAGTCCCATGAAATCGACCAATCAGTTATAAGTTACCACAAATTCAATGAGACTAAACGCTCAGAAGAGCTCTTAAATAGACTTAAAAACGGGCAAACTATCGCATTAGTTAGTGATGCTGGCACTCCTGGCATTAGCGATCCGGGAGGACGCATTGTACAATTTGCAATCAATGCAGGCTATCGAATAGAAAGCGTGCCCGGACCCTGTGCGCTCACCACCGCCCTACCTGCCAGCGGATTACCAACCGAAAAATTTCATTTTATGGGATTCCTTCCCCACAAAAGCATGGGCCGAAAAAAAATACTCGATTCTTTAGATAAGGTTTCTGGGACACTGTGCTTTTATGAGTCGCCTTATCGCATTATCAAGCTGTTAAACGAGCTACAAGAGCTATGGCCAAATTCTAATGTTGTACTGGCAAGAGAATTGACCAAAAAATTTGAAGAGTTCCTGCGCGGATCCCCGATCGAATTAATTGAATTCTACAGCAAACGTAAGCCTAAAGGAGAATTTGTTGTCCTAGTGCACCGACCTTGAAGCTGAGCAAATGTCATGTTTTACTTTTACTCATGTCTAACACCTTATATGTAGGCAACTTGCCCTTTAAGATTACCAATGATGAANTAAAATCNCACTTTTCTTNTGCCGGTGAAATAAGNGAGGTAACGCATGTCCGCGATCGTGTCTCAGGGCGTTCAAACGGCTGTGGNTTCATCGAAATGAGTAATTCTTCAGAAGCAAATATCGCCATANAAAAACTTCATGGATCTGAACTCGAAGGTCGCATAATTACCGTAGCGCTAGCCCGCCCTACCTAAATAAATTTGCCNGGATTTAGAATACCTTTTGGGTCAAGTGCTTGTTTCACACTTTTATGTAGCTTACGAACTTCTGNAGAAGCCNCCANAGACCACCATGGTTTTCTAGCAAGCCCGATCCCGTGCTCACCGGTGATAACTCCACCAGATTTCACCACCCACCGAAACAATTCATCAATNACGGGNTTATCAAACTCAGCATGCTCTGAAGATTCATTTTCGACCATTACATTTACATGAATATTCCCATCTCCCGCGTGGCCAAAACAAGCAACTGGCATCTTATGCTTCTTCTGCAATCGCCCAGCGAATTTCAACAGTTCTATCAACCTACCTCTTGGAACTACAATATCCTGATTAAGCTTTATAAAACCGGTATCTCTTAGTGAATAGGAAAACTCACGGCGTAATTGCCAAAGCGACTCCACGGCCTGTTTCCCCATTGCTTGATTTATAAAGCGCGGCTTTAAAACCGCTAGCAACTTTTTAATGTCCTTTAATTCACCTCGCACGCTCCTTTCCTGACCATCTAGTTCAATAATTAGATGACCACAACATCCCGATAAAAGATCACTGCCGGTTCTTTTGGTTGCCGCTTTTAAGGTGAATTCATCAGCAATCTCTAATGCGCTCGGCATAAAGCCAGACTTGAATATGAGATCAATACCCTTTGCTGCATCATTAATTGAACCAAAACCAACCGACAATGCCGCAGAAAATGGAGGTAAGGGGAGCAATTTCAAGGTAGCTTGCGTCACGATTCCTAGCAGCCCTTCGCTGCCGGTAAAAAACCTAGCGAAGTCAAAACCGGTTTTATTTTTGTGCGTACGACTTCCGATTGAAACAATAGCTCCATCAGCCAGAACTACTTGCAATCCGAGAACATAATCTGAAGTAACTCCATACTTTAAGCATCGAGGTCCTCCAGCGTTAGTCGCAATATTCCCACCAATACTACAATCAGACCGACTAGCCGGATCAGGCGGATAATAAAGCCCCTTAGCCTCAGCCGCTGCCTGCAGGGCTGCAGTGACTACGCCAGGCTGAACCACAGCTACAAAATCTTTTTGATTGATCTCCCGAATCCTGCCCATACGGGCGAGCGATAAAGCAATTCCACCACGCGATGGCACACACCCCCCGACATAACCGTACCCAGCTCCTCGAGGGGTAACCGGAATGTCATGGCGGTAAGCAAACTGTAAAATAGAACTAACCGACTTGACTGACCGCGGAATGGCAACCGCCTCGGGAAGACTAGCTGCAAACCATTTATCCCCGCTATGAGATTCCAATGTAGGAACGTCCAGCTTCAGCTCACCTGAAGCAAGCCTACCTTGCAACCCTTTCCACAACTTAGCTCTCGTCTTCTTCATCCGAATCAATCAGCTGGCGGGCATCATACTCCTCGTTGGAGGGAACCTGCACACGAATACCTCCAGTGGAAAGGGAATATCCTTCCATACTCAATGCTGCAGTCTCTCCCTCAACTGTGGCATCTATCCCAGCGGCTTGAAGACGCGCCCCAATTATTTGAGCTTGGACAGGATTAAATGCAGTAAAAACGGTAACACGATCCATACTCACTTCGGCCTAACGCTACGATTTGGAATAACTAGAGTTTCGGGTTTTGGCTTATAGAATAAACCTCGTTTATTGAGGTTGCTCGTGAGGTTAGATAAATGGACTGCTGTACTGTTCATGTTGGTTAACATCATCTGAAACTGAACTCTCATTTCCTCATTTTTTATTAGCCCCCCNGCCAACCCCTTACCGGATTCAATCTCCTTCAAAATTGTTTGTGCACTGTCTGTTATATCCTTAATGCTATCTGTAGCTAAAGCCATATTTTCCACAATGAATGTTATATTTGTGCGATTATTAGCCAAAGTAGACTGTAGCTCATCGGTCGTTTTTTCTAGTTTGACAGTAAACGTACCAATTTTTTCCACTGCAGTTTGAATGGTGGGCGCATTCGTGACGATTATTTGTTCCAACCCTCTCGCTGAAGCATCCAGGCTTTTCGTAAAAGAGCTAAAATTCGTTATACTCTCATTAATAGCTGGCTCATTGGTAATAAGCATTTTATCGACTGTCCTAAACACTCGGTTTGCCTTGTCAGTTGCCTCACGGAATTGAGCAATCGTCACTTTGATGTCAGCCACCGAATCATCACTTAACACACCCTTATCTAATTTTATTATTAGTGAATCAATCGAATCCGCAGCTCCACCTATCTTGGCCACTAAATCATCAACTTTTCGCACAATTTGCTCAACGTCGAAGGGTCCTTCACATTCATAAATTTCACCTGACTTGATGGGATCTCCGAGAGTAACACTCGGTTGAACAGCTATGTACTGATCACCCAAAAAACCACTCGACTTAATGCGAAACACCGAGCCATGACAAACCTGATCCCGATATTCAGGATACAGCCTCACTTCTATATACACCTTCCCTTTATCACCTTGGAGATCAATTTTATCGACGTAACCGATTTTAACTCCCGACATCATAACAGAAGAATCAGGTATAATAGACCCTGCATTTTGGGTCTGGAGTTTTAATGAATAAGTTTTCCTGAGGCCAAATCCAGTTTCATTGAATTTGATGCTCATAATTGCGGCCAACCCCAAAAGCACGGTGACAAACAATCCCACTTTTAACTCTAATCGACCGGCACTCATTAGAACTCTACCTCCTTCAAATCCGCNTCGCCACGAATGAATTTNCCCACCAACTCATCCTCAGAATTGAAAACTTCTTCGGCAGAAGCGTCGAGATAAACTTGTCCTTCACGAAGGTAAATTATCCGCTGCCCNAGACGCCGNGCACATCGCATGTCATGCGTAACAACAATTGAGGTAATGGAGTACTTGTCCCGAACCCGCATCATCAACTGGTCTATACTATCAGAAACTATTGGATCTAATCCTGTAGTAGGCTCATCATATAGAATAATTTGAGGTCGGTGAACAATCGCCCGAGCAAGCCCCACACGTTTCTGCATGCCGCCAGAAAGCTCCGAAGGCATCTTCAAGTTTGTCCCACTCAATTCAACTAAATTAAGAACTTCATCAACCCGACGTTCAATATCAGATTCGTCAGAACATCCNGTTCGCCTGAGGGGAAATGCAATATTTTCCGCTACNTTGAGNGAGTCAAANAGAGCCGCNCCCTGAAAAAGCATCCCGAATTTTTGCCGAATAAGTAACAATTCCCGCTCACTCATCCCCACCAAATTTTGACCATCCACTTTCACCTGACCTGAATCAGGGGNAATCAACCCGATCAGATGTTTAATGAGCACACTTTTCCCAGTCCCGCTTCTTCCAATTATGGCAATACTTTCTCCTTCANCGACCTCAAACCCGACCTGATTGAGCACCAAACTTGACCCAAANCTCTTACAAAGATTTTTAACCTCGATCATCAAAAAGATTTTAGGATGGGACGCAACAAAAGCGTNAGAAAAAAGTTAGAAACAAGAATTGAAATACAAGACTGAACAACAGCTTCGTTAGTAGCCTTGCCCACTCCTTCGGCCCCCTTGTNACAATTAAGACCACGATAGCATGAAATTAGGGAAATAAGTGCCCCGAAAACAAATGCTTTGATTAAGCCCATCAAGACATCTCCGGTATCAGTATAATAATACATATGCTTAAGTGATGAAGCTTGGTCCACCCCAAGAACACTACCCAAAAGTATATAAGCAGCAAAAATGCCCACNACCGATGCCAGAACAGTTANAAGCGGCATCGCCAATACAGTAGCAATAAATCGTGGCACCACAAGNTANTCAATCGGATGAGTCGACATCGTTCTCATTGCATCAATTTGTTCGGTCACACGCATAGTNCCCAATTCTGCAGTTATGCCGGCCCCTACTCTTCCGGCAACCATCAGNCCTGCCAAAACGGGCCCTAAATCACCCGTCATTGCGATACCAACAACTGAAAGTGCTGCAGAGTCCATTTTAACCTTATGAAGCTGGTAAAGCGTTTGTGCACAAAAGACCATNCCCGTAGAAGCGCCGGTGGTTAACACAACAAATACAGAACGGACNCCGATGAAATGCANCTGCTTNAGAANCTCNGACCAATCAAGTCGAACTGAAAAAATTGACCTGATAACCTCGCACGCCAAAAGCGCAACCCGGCCCACACCGATCGAAAAATTNATGCCCACACCCTGTGCGGCTTTCATGCCACCTCCAAATTCCTATTNTAGTTTNTTGTAGCTNTAAANGAATCACTCTCCAACTACAGCTTTCTCAGCAGCAGATTTCTGTGAAAACACTAACTTCTCTTTNNCGGCAGTAACATTAATAGGACTTCCTTCNATTAGCTTGCCCCTTAAAATTTCCTCAGCTAACGGATCNTCCATNAAACGTTCAACNGCCCGCCTCATTGGCCGTGCCCCATATTCGGGATCATGNCCCTTCTCNACCAGAAAATCTAAAGCNGACTTGTCGAGTACAAGATCAATGTTTTTATTTTTCAGTCGATCGACGACCTTGCCCACCTCTAAATCTAAAATCTTCATCAAGGCCTCTTTATCCAATGAATGGAAAACAATCACATCATCAAGTCGGTTCAAAAATTCCGGCCTAAACACCTTTTTGGCNTCGTCCATGATGAGCTCCTTCATTTTCTCGTAATCAACTTCANCATCGGAGTTNTTAAAACCAATAGANTTACTTTTTTTAGCACTTTCAGAACCAACATTGGATGTGAGCANTATAATAGTNTTNCGAAAATCAACTATTCGNCCTTGACTATCAGTAAGCTTTCCTTCTTCCAGAATTTGCAAAAGCATATTTGAAACATCTGGATGTGCCTTTTCAATTTCATCAAATAACACAACTGAGTAAGGGCGNCTTCTCACTTGCTCAGTCAACTGCCCTCCTTCTTCGAATCCCACATACCCCGGTGGAGAACCGACCAACCTGGAAGTCGCGAATTTTTCCATATATTCGCTCATGTCNATTTGNATTAAGGCCTTAGANTCACCAAACAANTCTTGAGCGATNGTTTTAGCCAGTAAAGTTTTCCCTACTCCCGTNGGCCCTAATAATGCGAATGCTCCAATNGGCCTGATTGGATCTTTGAGGTCAGCCCGAGANCTTCTCAGNGCCTTACTAAGAGCNGCAACAGCATCTCCTTGTCCAATGACTGTCTTCTCAAGCGTTTTTTCCATGCCNAGAAGTTTCTTGATCTCATCTTTTTCCATTCTCTGCAATGGAATGCCAGTCCATTTCGANACCACTTGCATTATGTCTTCATCAGTTATGACGACGCGATTATCTGCGCAGGACTTTTTCCACTCTTCCATNGAGCTTTCAAGACTCTCTTTCGCCTGCTTTTCCTCATCACGCATTGCAGCAGCACGCTCGAAATCTTGCTCTTTAATNGCCTCCTCTTTCTTTTCTTTNATCTGCTCAATCTTTACTTCCAANTCCTTTATTTCTGGAGGGCGCGTCATAGTCTTAATACGTGCTCGTGAACCCGCCTCATCCATTACATCAATAGCCTTATCCGGAAGATATCGNGCTGTTATGTATCTATCAGACAACTTGACTGAGGCCTCTACTGCTGCATCGTTAATCTCCGCGTTATGGTGATCTTCGTATTTTATCCGCAAACCTTTTAGGATTTCCACCGCTTCATCAAGAGACGGAGCCTCTACTTTCACNGTTTGNAACCTGCGCTCCAAAGCAGCATCTTTTTCAATGTACTTGCGGTATTCGTTCATTGTGGTAGCCCCCACGCACTGTAACTCAGCACGACTAAGCGCAGGCTTNATTATATTACTGGCATCCATCGTGCCTTCNGCAGAACCAGCCCCAACTATGGTGTGCAACTCATCAATGAACAGAATAACATTCTTGGCACGACGGATTTCATCCATTACCGCTTTGATTCGCTCTTCAAATTGACCACGATATTTTGTTCCNGCCACCATAAGGGCTAAATCTAAAGTCACTACCCTCCTGTCACGCAAGAGTTCTGGNACATTGCCCCCAACAATTTCTTGAGCTAACCCCTCAACAATGGCCGTCTTGCCCACTCCTGCCTCACCTAACAGCACGGGGTTGTTCTTTGTACGGCGGCAAAGAATTTGAATTACTCGCTCTATCTCCTCCGCTCGACCAATAACCGGATCCATCTCTCCTTTTTTGGCTATTTCCGTCAAATCCCGACCAAAGGCGCGCAAGGCTGGAGTCTTGTTACCCTTTTTACCACCCGTACTAACTTGTCCTGCCTCTTCTCCTTCTTCTTCTTCCTCTAACCCCTCCTCGCCCATAGCGAAATTAGGATCCAATTCCTTNAGAATCTCNTGTCTAGTTTGCTCGATATCAATATCCANATTTTTNAGAACCCGAGCAGCCACACCATCGCCCTCACGCAATAAGCCCAACAGAATGTGTTCAGTTCCTACATAGGTGTGTTGAAGCTGCTTGGCTTCTTTTGAAGCTAGATTTAAGACCTTCTTTACGCGGGGCGTNTAAGGGATGTTGCCTACCTGCTTTTGATCAGGGCCGGTNCCGACTTGCTTTTCAACTTCAAGACGAACTGTTTCCAAGTCTAGTCCCATTTTCTGCAGGACATTTACCGCCACGCCTTGACCTAGTTTGATTAGGCCTAATAAAAGATGCTCAGTCCCCACGAAATTATGGTTGAACCGGTCTGCTTCCTTGCGAGCTAGCGCCAGCACCTGCTGCGCCCGAGGAGTAAAATTACTCATACCTTCGTCACTCATTTATACGCAATAACATAATGGTTTACCCCCTATTCGTCCAGCAATCTGAATGCCAACTTATGCCCACAAATTGNTGTTTTTTATAAATTTTTNCCAAAAACGATGCAAATTTAGGAACAAAAAANGCTATTAAGGTAACTGTATTCCGCCAATTCCGTTTAACTTCTGCCTCAGTAAATCTGCACGATGTACATCACGTTCTTCACCGGTCAATTTTTCGCCAATTTGATGCTGAAGATGCGCCGGCTGAGTCACCAAAAATAATTCATCTATCATGGATGCATCCACGTCTTTAACCATGCCAAGTTTCACGCCAAGTCGAATCAGAGACAACTGATTCATCGATTCCTTTGAGCTGACAATATGTGCATTAGCTAAAACACCAAAGGCACGCCCAACATGGTTCAATAATTCTTTGGCATTGGACTGTTGGAGGACGGATCTAGCATTAGTCTCATGCTCTATAATCTGGAGCACCACCTTGTGGATTCGTTCTATAATATCAACTTCGCTTTCACCTAAAGTCATCTGATTAGAGACTTGAAAAATATGCCCCAAAGCTTCAGTGCCTTCTCCATACAAACCACGAACTGCATGCCCAAGCTTTGTAACCGCCTGTACAATCTGATTCACCTGATCCGTTAATACGAGCCCGGGCAAATGAAGCATTGCACTTACTCGAATACCCGTGCCCAAATTAGTTGGGCAAGCGGTTAGGTAGCCGTAGTCAGCATCAAATCCATAATCGAGCTTCTTTTCCAAGCTTGTGTCAAAACGATCTATCTTCTGCCATACTTGCTTGATTTGCATACCCGGCATCAATGCCTGCATACGTAAATGGTCTTCCTCATTTATCATTACACTTAAGGCCTGGTCCTTGCTAAGCACAAAGGCGCTTCCGCCACCTTTTGCCGCATGCTCACGACTGATTAAATGACGTTCAACCAAAAGCTGTTTCTCGAGGGCCTTTAAATCCTCCATACCGGTTGAGAATCCACCTCGCATCGCGGACGCCGACGACACAACAGGCTTGATGTGATCACATGTCTCCTGACGACTTTGCTTTTTTGCACGGCCGGGAAAAGGAAGGCTGGCTACATTGCGGGCTAAACGAACGCGACTGGACAAAACCACATGGTCTTCCGGTCCTGATACCGTAGTGAGCTCATCTGAGGGAGAAAGAAATTCAAAGATATCCATTATTTGCCCTCTTTCATCGAGGATGCCGCTTCAAGCTCTTTCAATTGATCCCGAAGTCGAGCCGCTTCTTCGTAGTTTTCGGTATCAATGGCTTTCTGCAACTGCTCACTAATATGGTCCCGTTGTCTGGTGATATCCATTTTAGCTCGCAACGCCTTGGGGACTTTACCCACATGTTGGGTACCCTTGTGCATCTGTTTTAGCATCCCCTCAAGTGGTTCAGCAAAAACGGTGTAACAGGTCGAACACCCTAGGCGACCGGTTTTCTTGAAATCAGCCTGCGTGAAACCACAAGTTGGGCACTCGAGTTCAATACCCGCCGCGTCCATTTCAGAGGAAGCCCCAAGTCCGAGCAACAGATCAGCAAGAGCAAATCCTTGCGGATCGGTCACGCCCTTTTCTTTTGCACACTCCTCGCAAAGATCTATTTTCTTCATCTCACCGTTGACAATCTCG
>PBEJ01000016.1 GCA_002719595.1 Verrucomicrobiales bacterium | reverse complement strand
CAGTAGCAAGGTCCCTCTCTACTTCTACTACTTTGGTTTGGGCAGCCCGAGCTCTATCATCGGCACTTTTGATTCGGGCTTTTGCTTCGATGGCTACTGCATTGGCCCGTGCCGCGTTAGCATTTGCCGTAGCGGCTACTTCCTTTGCCGCATTGGCTTCATTGCGAGCATCAGAGGCTTCCTTTCGGGCTTTGTTCCGGTCGCTGATAGCTTGTTTAGCATTTTCTTGTGCTATATCAGCGGTAATTTTTCTTTCGTTTGCAAGAATGGTTACTTTCTCAAGGTCTTCATTTAGCTTTTTATTTTCATTTATTAGTTTTTGGTTTTCCTCATTACTTTGTTGGGCTTCGACTTGCGCTTTTTCTTTGAATTGTTCGTACTCACTAAGGATTGCTAGGTTCATTTTTTCCGCATTGCCCAGGGCCGTTTCCTTATCTCCCAGCTTTTCTTTGACGTTGCCCAGCTCTTCTTCTTTTTCAGTATTTTCCTGTTCGGATTGGGTTAATGCTACTTGGGTTTTGTCTAACTTTTCTTCAGTGGCAGTTCTTTCTCTTTTGGATTGCTCCAGCTGGAATTTGACCAGTTCCAAGTCTTCCGAAGGATCACCCATTCCTGAACCCAGCGTTTTAGCCCCACCTGCGCCCGCAATACTGTTATCCTTATCTAGGTTGTCCCACGCGGTAAAATGAATCAGATTGAGCAGCAGGAAATCGCAGATGATGAGTAACAGAGTTTTGTTCATGATTTCTTAAAATTAAATATCAACTGACTACATCATCTCGTATCAGTGATTCACGGGATGGGCGCAGATGTTTTATTTTGACCATGGCAACGCAAAGAATTCCAAAAATATTGGAAGCATAGGCGGCCGAGAGATTGATGGCATCAGTTTCCATAAGTAACTTGGCGGCTAATGTAAGAGCTGTGCCCGCAATGCCAATGTAGAGGCCCATGTCGAAAAGGTTGTCTTCGTTCTCCAGAAGCTGGAGCTTGAGTCGGTTGTCGCCTTCGCCTGACATGATTTCGCGTATCTTATTGGTGCAGGTGGTAAATACAGCAATCTGTATGGCGGCAAAGACTGCGATAATAAGAGCGTTGACGATGATGGGTGATATTTCGGCTAACATGACATTAGTGTTGTTTGATGGTTCAATTGGTTCAGTTGGTGAAAGTTGAGGGACATTAATGGCGATCTGGTACTCGGATGAATAGGCGGACTGTAGCAGCGAGGGTTCAGATATTCCAACAAGTAGTATCAACAAGGCGAAAGCCATGGATTTTCTGCGTAATCGCAATGATTGGAGTGATTTGGTATCAACGGCCTTGAGGACAAAATAGCTGTTCCAAGCGCGGATAATGACCAAACAGCCAAGTCCTATCAGGATATATTTTACCAAGAGTGCCCAAGCAGGGTGCTGGTAACTGAAAGAAGCAACTCCCGGCAGGGTGAGGCCTCCACGGGTCAGAGGAAGTTGTTGGTTCAGCAGGGCTTTTAGGGCCCCGTTTCCGCTGCTGCGGGCGGGTTCATTCATGGCTTGAGTCAGCCACTCCTCTCCGCCTCTTCCGTAGAGCATCAGGTAATTTGCGACACCCTCAGGATCTTTACTCCAAACACTTGCTGTATAAATTGTAGGAAATTTGGTGAGTCCCAATGGGATAAATCCGAGCTCAATCCACTCTTCTCTGGAGATAAGCCGGTCACTTCCTGCAATTTTGGCGAATAAGCCTTCCTCTTCAGTGAGGCGAGATTCGATTGCCTCGAGTTCTTCGAAAGAGATTGAGCCATCTAGGTTTTCATCATAACTATTGAACGGGTAGAGGATAGTTTGGATTTTTGCAATTTTCGCGAAGTTAACGAGTCCTTCTGCTGAAGGAGTGTGGCTGGTGATTTCTCCCATTTGCTCGAAATTTAATCGGGTGCCCAACGTAATAAACGCATGTAGCGTTCTTTCCACTCGGTTGGTTTGATTATTATTGAGGCTGATCAGCAAATCTTCACGCAGGTTTGAATGAAGTTTGCGTCGACCATCCAGGTAAGCTGCCAGTGCGGCCGCCGACCGGTACTGCGGTGCCAGTTGCTTGAGGCGGTAAAGGTTTTGATCAGGCTTATTAAATCCATTTTGTTCAGATTTGTTAAATTCAGCGAGAATCTCCATGTATTGTTTTCGGCGTGTCGGATCCACAAAAATGGAGAGAGCATTATTGAAATTTTTCAATGAGGGTTTTTCTCCCTTCACCTGCCCATCCCCAAATTCGAGCAGGGTTCGAATTGGTTCGTCACCTTTTGATGAGTATTGTGAGTCAATAAACTTTTTGAGCTTATCATCATCCTTTTGAGCGTCAGTGTCCTTTTTATCGAAAGCGGCTAAACCAGCCTGTTCCAACACTTTAGGATGCAGGGCTTTGTATTTGACAGGGAACAACCAGCCGCAAATGAGTAGAGCCGCAGCCAGTAACCCGTGCAAAATGACTTGCTGGAGCATGAACGGTTTTTCAGGTGAGTTTTGTTCCACGATTATGTTTTATTCTTTGGCAGCCCTTGAAGCTGCTTCAATAAAGAGCCAACTTGAATTTGACGGAAAAATCTCCAGTGTTGTTCAATATCAATGACATGTTTAGCTCAGTATTGGTAAGGGGATCAGAAAAGCCAAGCGCAGGATTCGACCCCCAGCAAATTATCTCCTACGGGTATTATTTTTCTTTTTTGGGAGGTTTTTGGCCGACGCAACGTCAAACTTTTCATGGTTTGTGGTAAAGCGGTTTTTTGACCGTGGGAATAAGGGATTCCAGTACCGTCGGATAGGCCAGTATCCCCGAGAGACACAGGTGCCTGCAATGATGTGGGTATGCTTTCTGATAGGTCCGGCTTTACCCATTTTACTTCTCAATAGCAAGGGTTGAGAGCATGCTTCTCTGGTGATTGATTATGAAAGCTAATTCATTAATTTTTGGGGTTTTACTGACGCTGTGTATGAGCCTCCGCTCGGAATTGCCGCCAGAGGTTTACGAGGAGATGAAGCAAAGTGCTCCTGAGTTTCTGATGATCAAGGTATCTGCGGTAACAGCAACAACCGATACCAAGGGTCGGGAAACAACTTTCACCTATGATGCCATTGTAATTCAGTCCATCCGCTCCAAGACAGGAATAAAAGCAGGCGACAAGATTGGGGTTTTAAGCCGCCATCATATTTTTGGCCCGGGAGAGGTTGGCCCGTCTAACCCGCGCACATTGAAGAAAGGCGAGACAGTTGCTGCTTACTTGGCCCGTAGCCGAAAAGACGGCGTGTATACGATTGCCGCAGGGGGGCACAGTTTTGAGAAGGTAGGAAAAGGGGCGAATTTAGCCAGACCCATTGCTCGGGTTCCGGTGCCTCTCCCGGAAGTGATGGTCGAGCCTCCTCCTCCGGAATTTGATCCGGATATGGAAGTTCCTGGTGAGTGGGGCCCAGAGGATCATGGAATGCCGATGCCTCAGGAGATGTTTATGGAGGGAATTCCCGGTCGGTTTCAATTGATTTCAGCAAACGTTCAGCAGAACGGTAAACCAGTTCCAATGACCTTGAAAATCGACACCATGACCGGTCAGGTGTGGTGCCTGAAAATGAAAGCTCAGCAGATTTTAGTTAATGGTCGCCCAAATATGGAAACGGTTATGGTCTTCGAGGCGATTGATACCGAAGGGCCTTTTTTCGGGGCTACTCCACAGGTTGACGAGGTCGAGGTTGCGCCAGCCGTTCCGGTTCCTGTGCCGCCCCGCCCTTTCAGGCGGCGTTAAATTTAGCGGTCAGCTTGCTTCAATTTAAGAGTGTGATTACAGTCTGCAGATCATGCAGACACGCATCCTTGGTAACACTGATTTGGAATTAACCCCCGTTGGCTTCGGCACCTGGGCTATTGGCGGTGATGACTGGGGGATGGGTTGGGGACCTCAGGATGAGGCCGATTCCATTACGGCGATTCTGGAAGGCTTGGAATCGGGCGTCAATTGGATTGATACGGCTCACGCCTANGGTTTTGGCGTTTCTGAGGAGGTCGTGGGTAAAGCGGTAAAGCAGTGGGGNAAGCCCGTAATTATTGCTACCAANTGCGGAGTGCTGCCCAATGAGGANCGTACACCCAANCGGTTTACCTCGCACGCGACCATTTTGNAGGAAGTCGAAGGTTCACTGAAGCGATTGCAAACTGACTGTATTGACCTATACCAACTTCATTGGCCCGANCCTGATGAAGGAGTGGAGGAAGCGTGGCAGACACTTTTGGATCTTAAGGGNCANGGTAAAATAAGGTGGCCCGGAGTCAGCAACTACTCTGTTAATCAGCTTCAAAGGGCGGCTACTCTGGGTCCGGTTTCTTCACTGCAGCCGCGTTACAGTTTGCTTAACCGTCAGATAGAAGCCGAGGGGCAGCTCGAATGGTGTGGGCAGAATAATTGTGGGATTGTGTGCTATAGCCCCATGGAAAGTGGGTTACTGACCGGCAAGGTAAATGAGGAATGGATTGCTAACCTTGCTGATACGGATTGGNGNAAGCATAAGCCTGATCACCCGGTGGCTTCCCTGCTNCACCCGCCCAAACAGGCACCCTTCCTNAAACTGGTGAGTGCACTGGGTGAAATTGCTGCATCTAGCGGGCACACGGTGGGTCAATTGGCCGTGGCATGGACGTTACACCGGCCTGAAGTTACCAGCGCCATTGTGGGTGCGCGTAAGAGCGGCCAGATTGCTGAAACAGTGAAGGCCGGTGATTGGAAATTGAATGAGGAGGAATTGCAGGCCATTGAAACGGCCCATCAGGAATTTAATGGGGCTATAGGATAAAGTTACAGATCAGCAGAATAATGATCAGTAACCCGCTCAAAAAGAGGCCGATTGCCAAGGCATACTTAAAAACGCGGTAGGAAGTTGCCATATTCTCTTCCTCGGACTTGATGGACACCCAGATGCCCNTATTCCACTTACCCTTCTTNGANCTGGCTCCAATTTCCCATTGAGGTTTGGGTTTCGAGTGGTCCTGCTCGGCAGAGCCTGAATGTATTTTTCGCGCGTAGCCTTGAATGTATAATGGGTCCCCGTCTTTCAGGTACACTTCACGTATGTCGTCACAACGTTCAATACGATCGGTGCCCAGATTCATATAAAGTTCATTCGGGAGGCCTATTTTCTGTCCGTGTTGTATCCCGAATGATGAGGCGATTGCTTTTGCCATGCCGGTTTGATCGAAATTTAGGGAGTTATTGTGAGCTTGGAGAGCGATATGCTTTGCTTTACCAGACTCCCAGATTAGATCATCTGTTTTGATTGTGGCGATCCCTGTTCCATCCTCCACCACAAAGGAAGCGGACTTTACCTCATGAAAAAACGTGTGGTTGTAGGAGCCTTTACCTGACCCAATCGTCTCATCCAAAAAAAGCGAATAACAGACACATGGAGAACGAGATAACGGACTCTCCAGTAGCGGGCCACGGGCTTGAGCGGTGCCTTTAACTTCCACCTTTCCCTCCTGAAGATCCTTGATGGCGGTCGTTGGAGTGAATTTCATTTTCCGATAACTCAACAGGGCGGCCACAGCAAGAAAGAGGGCAATGATGGCAAATGGCGCCAAAATCCAGATCCAGATCGTTCCATGTAACTCGTCCATTGAAGCCCTATTTGGCCCAGTTTATTGCTTTAAATCTTTAGCAAAAAGTTGGGAAGGATCCTTGAAGGATTTGAATTCCAGGTAATTACCACTGGGGTCAGGGAAAAACATGGTGGCCTGCTCTCCCACCTCTCCGGCAAAGCGTATGTAGGGTTCAATATGAAAATCCACATCCGCTTCACGTAACCGGTCGGCCAACTCGTGCCACTCGTCCCACGGCAAAACCACGCCAAAATGTTTCACGGGGACTGATTTCTCATCGACGCCACTAAAGGATTCCAAACCAGTTTCCTCCGGCGCAACATGGGCAACGACTTGATGGCCGTANAGGTTGAAGTCGATCCAGCTTTCACTTTCGCGGCCGGTAGAACAGCCCAGCACGTCTACGTAAAATTTTCGGGTATCTTNAAGATCATTGACCGGAAAGGCCAGGTGGAAGGGCGTGTCCATGGCCGATATCCTACGGGGCAATCCGGTTATTTGCTAGTTCTGCTTGGGGACTGCCGGGAAGAAGTTTGAATCGGCTGATTCCAGTTCATTGCCCATNTCATCCCAGAATTTCAGTTCTTTGAGGGTGCCGTTTTCCCAGGTTTCTTCACGTTGCTTTTGCTCATTGGGATGAAAGTAAACCAAGGTGCCGCTACCATCAGTGACGTCCCCGGTTTTTTGGTTGTTCGCATCCCAAGTTGTGGCCCGTAGAAGCTTATCGTCTTCCCAAATTTTTTCTGATAACTGAACGCCAGCCTCGTTATAAGTCTTCGTGGCACCCTGTGGGTTACCCTTGAGGTATTCTCCTTCAAACTGCTTTTGGCCATTGGGATGCCACCATGTCACCGTTCCGTTATGTCTTCCCGCTTGAAAGTTTTCTTCCCGTTTTTTTTGGGTGTATTTTTCATCCCAAAACGCAACGATTACTCCATTGTATGGCCGCGCGCCGGCAAGCATGAGGCTTTTTAGTTCTTTCTGGATTTTATCGCGTTGAGCTGGGTCGGTTGTTGTTTCAATTTGCGATTGCAGTTTGCTCAGTTTCGCATCGTCGATACGTTTGTAAGTGAAAAAACCCTTTCCGGTAGGATCCACCCGCACTTCCGATTCAGATACCAGTATCGTTCCCTCGGGCAATGTGGGAACTTTGGGTGAATAGGAATCATCTTTATTCTGGGACAATTGGTTGAAGTACACAAAACGTTTATCCGGCTCAGCGTAAATTTCTGTGCGTCTACCATCCGGCCGGACTTCGGCAATGACGGTTAGTTGATTCTCAGAATCCATTTCTAAAATCGCCTTATCTGAAGGCATGAATTTGCTGGTTGATTCAGAGTTCATCGAAAGATGCAGATGAATTTGACCATCAATAAGAGTCCAGGATCCTGTGTTTTGTTTTTCTATCTTATTTTTATCATCATAGGTCCATTTACGTGCGTTTCCGCTATCTGATAAGGCAAGTTTGGTACGGTTGAATCCATCAATTGAGGTTTGAGGATTGCCCTCATAAATTCCTGTAAAACGCTTTTCTTCCTCTGACCGATAGTCCCGGGATTCTAAATTCGCTCCCTTAGAATCGAAGAGGGAGCCGCCAAAAGTTTTCCCTGCCAGATCCACTGTAAAAAAGCTGGATCGAGTAACTTGACCCTGCTCATATGATTGATAGAGGCGGCCTTGTAAGAGTGGTTCTGCTTCCACCTCTTCGGTCTTCGGAGTTGGGATGGGGGTCGGTTCGGTGGTGCTCCGGATCATTAAGCCTCTTTCAATGACCGCCCATCCCACCTGACGGGAAGGCATCATAAAGATAACTTGCCCAGTGAAAGGTTCATCTTCGTAGGCTTCTGGCTTTGGCTTTACCGTTCTTTCATCGGGATCTAGTTCATATGCCTGAGCGTTGAAATTATCATCTTCAGGGTATCGTGCATTGGCCCTCATTGCATAATATAGAGCGCTTCCCCAATTTTCAGAGTTTGTGTCTGTGATGGCCCATCCATTGATATCTAGGCGTGCGATGTATTTAGCTTCAATTATTCTGGGGAATCTTTTCAGAATGGTGGAAGGTTGATTGGCGGTTAATTTGGAAAGGTACCAATTTCTGAGAAACACCTCGAAATCAAAAAGATATGACCATCTTTTTTTAATTAATTTTTGAACATCTATGGCCCGCAATCTGGTTTTGATTATTCTACTGTACAACTCGCTATGGTTTGGATAGTCAGCCTTCTTTTGTTCCAAATCCGCTACTTTCTCCTCTAGTTCGCTGATTCTAATGTCAATGTCCTCAATTTTCCTTTTTTTTCTTTCGGCTCTTTTAGCGGGTTCTTCGAATACTGAGATACTGCTAATGTGTTCTTTAAGGAGGGGATAATCGTCCATGGCTCGGAGTTCTTTCTCCGACAGTTTCTCTATTTCTTTGATCTGAGCATCCAGCGATTTCAGCTTATTAATGTATTTACACCTCGTTTCGGTAAAAATTAAATATGCACCCTGATGGTATTTGTTATTGGACTGCACCACATTTTCAACGGGCAAAGTTAGAAGAGCAGGTTTTCGAATTAAGACGTTTTTCGGAATCAAAGATACGGTTTCGTCCTCTTCAGGCAGCAACGAGCACCCCGCAGACCCCATCAGGAGTCCGCAGAGGCCTGCTGTAATGGCAAAAAAGCCATTTTTCAGCATTTTTTCTTCGTTAACAGCCTTTTTAGGCGTCAAAATCACTTTATTCATAACCGGTGCGCGGAGGGAACAGAGCAGCTTTCGTACCGGATTGTGAATAACTTTGCAAATATGCAATAATCTGCTCATTGGCTAAAAAGCTGGGTTGAGCCTACCGTAACGTCCATGGCGCATACGTGCAAATGTCCTCAATGCGGGACTCCAGTTGCCGGTACTCGTTCGATCTGTCCTAGGTGTGAGAGCGAAATGGAAATGCCTAAGCAATGGGATGACACGAGTCAAAGCAGGAGCGTGCGCGAAGAGAAGCGTCATGCGGCAAATGTGCGTATGCGAAACAGTGGTGTGGGGTTATTTATCATGGGAATTTTACTACTTAGCCGGGGTTTTAATGAGAAGGCTAATGCGCTAACTCCCATCGGGTCTATTGGCATTCTTTTCATTGTTATTGGCACTGTCTGTTTTCTCTGGGGATGGAAGTTACTGCAGCTCGAAAAATAAAAAACGGCGGACATAAGTCCGCCGTTATGGAAGTAAGGATTAACTCCAGAGAGTTTAAGTTATTTTTCTTTAGCTTCGACTGTGATGGTAATTTTTTTCGAGACAACGGGGGGGTCGTGCGGAATGTGGGCAAAATCCGCGAATACCAGCTGTAAAGTGTGCTTGCCGGGGGGTAGATCTAGTGTGGTTTCTGTTTGGCCTCCTCCGAAATGTAGGAGTTTATCTGAAGCTGCGAGTGGTAGGTTCATAGCAGGCAGTTTCTCTGTGTTAAGGAGAAGGTGGTGATGTCCTGTATTTTGCATGGGTTTTCCATCAGGTAATAGGAGTCCGGCTGGACATACGCCCATGCCTTTGAGGCCGAATACCACACGCACAGGTCCTTTCACCGTCTTGCCATCTCTGGGGAGTACGATCATCACTTTAGCTCCTTTAGGGGAGGGTTGGCGCGGGATTTTATTATCTTGAGCTAGCCCTGGTCCGGTTAGTAGCCCACTAACTACCAATAAAAATAAAATTTTCTTCATGTATAATTTTCTTGTTTGATTCCGAGTTAAAACTTGGTCTGCCCTCATTTTGGCAATACTGGCACAAGTCGCAAGGATTTGTTCTCCGGATGGAGCGTTACAGTTAAATTATTCTGCTGCCGCCGTATCTCCTTGTTCTGCTTCCGCCGCTTTCGCTGCTGCGGCTGCTTCCTCTTGGGCTGCTTCCTGTTGGGCTGCTTCTTGTTGTAACCAGAGGCTTAAATGCAGCTCTGAAAACATCGTTTTAGCAAACCAACGCGCACCAAAAGCAAAAGCAACTGCAGCAATGCAGGATCTAACGATGGAAATACCGATTCCATTGTCATTGAGAATATTCAATGCCAAGACCAGCAAAAAGCCAATTAACCCACCTTGGATGATGTATGGAGTCATATGTAAAACCCTGCTCTGGCTGTATCGGTTGATTAAGCCAAAACTTTAGTTTTATTTCAGTCCTTTTGTGATTTTTGGGCCAACGGTATCTCCACCGTCAATTACTAAGGTATGGCCCGTTGTATTGGCGGCGAGCACCATGGCTAAAATCCCGGAAGCAACATCTTCTGGGGTGCTCACTTTGCCTAGTACAGAGTCGGTAATTTTTCCCGCTTTGGTTTGTTCATAAGCCTCGCCCAACCCGGTCTGAAGCCAATCTCCCTCGATAAATCCGGGGGCGACGGCGTTGACACGAATCTCTGGACCCAGAGTGCGTGCAAGCGAAAGAGTGAGATTAATGAGTGCGGCTTTACTTGCACAGTAAGGAATGGAACTCCCCCCTCCTACCATACCAGCAATGCTCGCAGTATTGACGATGACGCCACCTTTCCCCTTGCTGAGTGCTTCGCGCGCAGCGCGAGCCATTTGGAAAGGTCCTTTTAGGTTTACTGCAAAGATGCGATCCCAATCTTCGTCTCGCACTTCCTCCAATTCCGGAAAATCTATAAACCGGGTAGTGCCAGCGTTGTTAATCAGGATGTCCAGTCCCCCAAAGGTCGACAGGGTTTTCTGCACCATCGATCGGCAAGTTGCATCCTCGGCTACATCACCTTGCAGTATGATCACCTCGGTGCCGATTTCGCGGCATCGTGAGGCAACCAGCTCGGCCTGAGCTTTCGATTGATTGTAGTTGATGGCGACTTTGCTGCCTGATTCAGCGAGCTTAATCGCTGTGGCTGCCCCGACGCCCCGGGATGCCCCGGTTATGAGTGCGATTTTATTCTGAAGAATCAAGGGGACTAATTGAGCACTTTAATGCGCAGGTTGCGCCATTGGACCTGTGCGCCGGCAAGTTCATCTTTGTTGCCAATGCCGTGGACCTGGAGTCCGATAAATCCTTTTGCTGTTAGACTATCCTTGAAATCAGCTCTTGCTTGACCATTAAGCCAAGTTTTAATGGAGTCACCCTTGCATTCAACCCGCACTTTATTCCACTGGTTTGGCTTATAGGCTTTTTGGCCGGATTTGGTAAAGGCAACTTTGGCTTCATCATCATTGCCACCTTGCAATCCGGGGTAGAGCCAGCCACGCCTTCCTTCGTCATAAATGCCACCACTCCACATTCTGTCCGGCTTATTGGGGTCAATTTCCACCTGATAACCGTGTACCCGGCCAGCGGGAAATTTTCTAGTTTTTCCGTTTTCCAATTTTTTGGTTACTTCCTTGGCATAGGTGTTGGAGCGAATTTGCACACCAGAGTTTAAACGGTTGTCGCATTTATACTCATACTCCAAAATAAAGTCGCTATAGTGTTTTTTAGTGCAGAGGAAGGAATTTGGTGTCCCTTTGACCGCTGTTCCCACAATTATTCCATCTTTTATGGCGTATTTAGCGATGCCTCCCTTTTGAGTCCACCCGGTAAAATCCTTGCCATTAAAAAGGTTCTTGAAGCCCTTTTCATCTGCTTGTGCCAAGCAACTGCTAAAGAGCATCATAAATATTAAAATGTGCTTCACCTCTTCAGGCTAATGTGGACAGCAAGTCTTTTGCAAGAAAGTTTCAGGATCACCTTTATGCGACGGATCAGACTCCCTTATTTGATCCTATTTTTACTATATATATCTGTATTTAAGTAATATATGTCATAGAAATAAATCATAAATACCAGTGCGTGTTTTTTTAAATTAATTCTATGAATTTCACGCATAGAATAAATCTCGCCCCTAAATTTTATGAAAAATAAGACATTATTTGTTCTTAAGTGGATCTGTTTTAGTTGGCATGGTTATTGCGAAAGGGAAACCAGTGGCGTAAGCCTGACCTGACCGCCTTTAGTGCTTTGTGTATTGGAGGCGCACAGCTAATAAACAAATAATATACCCAAAACGGATAAAAAGATGAAAAATAACCGAGGATTCACACTAATTGAGCTTCTTGTGGTCATTGCCATTATAGGTATTTTAGCCAGTATGCTACTGCCTACCTTGGCAAAGGCTAAAAAGAAAACCAATCGCTTGAAGTGCCAAAGCAACATGAAAAACGGTGGAGGAGCAGCTCTGCAGGCTTATTCCACTGAATATGAAACTTTGCCTTGGAACTATGCTGGTAACAATGCCGATTTTAAATCACAGGGATTTCGAGATCAGCTTGCGCCGTTCCGGTTGGGATATTGTTGGGGTGCGGGAGTCATGCAGGACTCACTGAGCACGGCAAAGATGTTGGTTTCACCAACCGACCCCAAGGCTAACTCAGAGGCATCCAAGAGGAAAAAAGTGAACACTTCCGAATACAGTTGGGGGACGTGGAATTGGTGGTATAGGACTCAGAGCTACGCCATTTCATTTGGTGGTGACACCCAGAATGGCGACACCATTCTCATGACTACTCGTAACTGGACTGGTGATGGCGGCAACAATCGCAGAGCTTACGTGCAGCAATATGGTGGCCTTAACAACGGTAATGAATGGTCGTTCAATAAGGGCAAGGTTACATTCGGGGAAATGTGGGGTGAGGCGCAGATCCGGACGAACAATAGGAATAATAAATGGGGCAATAAATTCGATGTGGTCGCTCACCGTGACTGGAAATTTGACGGATTTGTGGATCCAACCGATCAACGCGCATGGGTCAAAAGAACCATTATGAATGGTTTGGATAAGGGCCAAGGCACTGTTTTGAAGGCTGATGGCTCCACCGTTCAGGTTAATGGTAATTCCGATTTTGCGGCAGTCTTGAAAGCCCATAAGGACGCCACCGGGGGAGAAGCTAGTACGCCCCATAACTTGACCTTTATGAGGCCTTACCAGGACTAAGCTTTAATTCAATTGAACTCAAAGCCCACACTTAAGGGTGGGCTTTTTTCTTTTTATAAAACGAAAAAAAACTCCGAAGCACTAATGTGCCTCGGAATCCTTGAAATNNTNGNTANNTNTATTCCTTGGGAGGGCCGTCGCTNCCTTCAGGCGATTCTTCAGCCTCTTCTTCAGCGGCCTCAGGTGGATCTTCGGCTACTGGCTCTGCACAGCCGACAAATTGAAAGGCCCCCGCCAAGGCGAAGGTTGAAACAACAATGGATTGGACTAATTTTCTCATAAAAGGGCGGCTTTATAGGATAAGCCTTGGTTTAGTTCCAGAATAAATAACACTAAAGACTGCTTTATTTAAAACTAATCCGCATATTTATGGGCGATAAGTCAAAATTTGTTAAGATAGCGTGATTACCACGCTATCATGGATAAATTACATGCTATCCTTATTGAGTACTTTTTAAAAACAGCCTTTTTTGAGGGCAGAATTATTGTTATTAATTTATGTCATAATTGGCATGAATCCTGCAAAATGACAGCCGACTTGGGCTCAATGGCTTTACTTAGGGCATTCTACGTAGCAAGCACGAAGTCCAATAACCCACAATAAAAATGAAAAAAATAACCAATATTCTAGAAAATAGGGCATTTACGCTCATAGAGCTTTTGGTCGTGATTGCCATTATCGGTATTCTAGCCAGCATGCTGCTTCCTACTCTGGCTAAGGCTAAAAAGAAAGCCAATCGTCTGAAATGTACCGCTAACCTCGGATCAATTGCGAAGGCTGTTGAGAATGTCGCCGGTGAGTATGGCGGCCGGAACATGTGGACTATGACCCCCGAAGAAGGTAACGCTCATTACCGCGTTAATAACGGTGGTGGTAGTGGTGCATGGCGTGGTGACTGGACTTGGGGCATGGATCCATATCACTGGCATACTGCCAGTCACGTGATTACCGACACGCTAGACAGTGCAAAATCATTCCACTCGCCTACTGATCCTCGTACCCAGCGTGATAATGACACCCAGGTGAGAGAAGGTAATAGGTGGGGTTGGACCAACGCATTACGCGCTAATGACCGTAACTACAACAAGAATTCCGGCTATCGCCATAAGTCCTTGGATCGTGGTCAAAGTTACGCTATCTGCCTAGGAGCTGACTCTTTGCAGGGTGACAGTCTTCTTGCCCTGACCCGAAATGTGGGTGGAGATGACAGTGATAATTCCAGTTACAGGACCAGTGGCGGCTATGGTGGCTACACCGGCTGGAATCGTGGTTTCCGCCGTTACTGGGGCAATGACCGACGCCTTTGCGTAAATATGCATTTTGAAGGCGGCAATCCCTTTAATACGTCGAATAACACTTATAGCACCACCAACAACGGCGGAGCACGCCCATGGATTGGGGCGGATGCTGCTGGTAGTTTCAAATACTATAACTGCACCGGGTTGGATGCTGATCAGGGGAACCTAGTTACTACTGATGGTGCAGCTCGGATGGCTGATACTGCTGGACTGCATGAAGCATTGGACAAGCACGGTAAAGGATTCGACAAGGGTCTTTCCAATCGTGATCCCAACTTCAATACCATGCGCATGCGAACCAATTAATTTGGTTGCTACATAAATGCACCAAAGCCCCCCGGTTTAAGGGGGGCTTTTTTACTGGTTTGGGCCGGGGAACGTTCCGGCCAGTTAAAACTTGCCATGAGGATCACCAGCCATAGAGTTGGCGGCCTTTCTGACCCGAAAATGCCCACGTGGCGGAATTGGCAGACGCGCTAGATTCAGGTTCTAGTCCCAGCAATGGGGTACAGGTTCAACTCCTGTCGTGGGCACCATTTTTCTTCAATTTATACTGATTATTCAGCGTATATCGGATTTTGCTGAACCAGAAAAAAACGCCCGCATTTGCGGGCGTTTGTGTGTTTGATTCTTTTTTTGGTCAGATTTAAAATCCAGTTTGACCTGAACTATTCTTCAGATCCACCATCGCCGCCTTCACCACCGGCATCGAGGTCTCCCCCTTCTCCCTCTGATTCCATTCCGACGTCGTCTCCGCCGTCTGCAGGGCCCTCTTCAACCGGGGCTGAGCCGCCGCAACCAATAAAAGATGTAGCCAGAGCAACCGAGGCAAACATGACAATTAATTTCTTCATAAGCTTTTATTATACTAGGTTTTGCGCGGCTTGGCCGCACTGAATTGCGGCGCATCAAAAACTACAGCCATGGATTACTCAAGATTAAAAAAACAGCATAAAGCTGGATGAATAGCATTAGTGTTATGAGTGTGTGAATATGACGCAATATAGAGTGATTATCCAAACAATGAGTTAATATTTAAAATCACATTATTATATCTTTTGGCCAAAAATTGAAAATAAACCAATCATTTAATGTTTTTCTAAACAAATAAGTTAACTTTGATGTTATGACACAATAAATTTGATGTTATGACACGAATGGCATGGAAAATGCAAATGAGGGACAAAGAGCGGACTAGTTGATTAACCCAACCAAGGAGCTCACCCAACATCAAAATTAACTCCGAAAAGGATACATCTAATGAAAAAAACTCAAAAAGGATTCACGCTTATTGAGCTTTTGGTTGTGATTGCCATTATTGGCATTCTAGCCAGCATGCTCCTGCCTACCTTGGCCAAGGCCAAGAAGAAAACTAATCGCCTAAAATGCTCCAGCCAGCTCGGAAATGTCACCAAGGCATTTACTTCTGCAGCTGATGAATATGAAGGTATGATGCCATGGCAGATGACTGCGGAGGAAGGCAATTCAGCCTATCGCGTGTTAGCCAATAGAAATAATTCTAATCCTCGTAATACACGCCAAGGTAACTGGGGTTGGGCACGGTACATCCAGCATGTTTGGTACTTGGGACCTATCATGGACAATATTGATAACGCCAAAGGTCTTCTTTCTCCCTCTGATCCGGCCATGGCGCGCAATAACGCCATCCAGGTAGCTGAAACAGATGCCGGAGGCGGTAATGGCTGGGGGATAAGAAATAGAGGCGGTCGTAATGACAGTCACTTCAACCACCGTGCAGTTAGCTATGCTCTTTGCTTGGGCGGCGACACTCTGCTCAGTGATTCCATCGTAGGACTTACCCGTAACGTGGATGGCGACGCCCGCCACAAGAACGGTAAACATACCAACGATAGAGCGCTTGGAAAAGCGGATAGAACAAATGGATACGGTTACTCTAAACAGTACTTCTCAGGCGCTACACAAAGTCGCCAGTGGATTGGTAGTGGTGATCACATGGCTACTCACTTGTCTCACGCCAGTTCTGGAAAATGGAGTGATCCGGTCACAACTGCAACTCAGCGATATGGTAAGAGGTACCTGATGAGCGGCTTGGATGATGATCAGGGTAACTTCTCCCTTTCTGATGGTAGTGTGAAGATGGGTTCCAATGCTGATCTGGCAGCTGCAGTTGCAGCTCACGCCCAGGCTAAAGGTGGAAACCTGTCTTCTCAGACTTCTGCTGTGATTCGGCCAAACACTCGTTAGTTTACGAATCGGGTTAAGACAGCTTAATAATCAAAAAGCGCCCCAAGACAGGGGCGCTTTTTTTGTGCGTAAATTTTATTCAGAATGTGTGGGTTTTCGCGCAAACAATTAGTTTTAATTTTAGATTTCAATTGTTTTATTCATGTTTCACAATGGCACGGTTCCTGCAGAATACACTCTGCGAGGTTGTGTATGTCTCTCGCAGAACAAAAAAGCTCCAAAAAAGGATATCTCAAATGAAAAAGACACAAAAAGGATTCACGTTAATTGAGCTGCTGGTGGTTATTGCCATTATAGGCATCTTAGCCAGCATGCTTCTACCCACATTGGCCAAAGCCAAAAAGAAAGCAAATCGACTCAAATGCTCCTCTGGAGTGGGTCAAATGGCAAAAGCATTTACCGGTTCAGCCACCGATCAAGACAGTTATTTCCAATGGGAAATGACTCCGGAGGATTTGAATTCCGTTGCTGATGATGCAAATGCTGAATTAGGCATTGCCTCAAGACGGATGGTGGCTGATGGCAAGGCAACTCGAGCCCACCGTTATCATTATTCATGGAATATGTTCAATCACATTGAGTATCTTTGGGTAAATCCGAATGTGCGTAACTCGCTTGATTCTTCCAAGATTCTCTGTTCGCCCAGTGACCCCAAGACCAAGCGATATAATGATCGGGACTGGAAAAACGGGAAACTTAGTAATGGTCGTTGGTGTTCCAAAAAGATGCGCGATCGGTATAAGGTTGATACCAGTGCTCAAAGCTATTGCATTCATCCTGGTGGCGATACCCAAGCAGGTGATAAGATTCTGATTACTACTCATAACATACTGGGAGACACCTCTTTGGCTGGGCGCCAAGCCAACGCCGCCTATTTAGTAACAACTCAGAGTCAGAGAATGTACGATCAAGGGATTTGGTTAAGCGCAAGTCAGCTGGATCAGAAAAGACCAGATGGGTTGGAATACGTAAGCTTTGTTGGGGTAAGCACCCAGGGTAAATGGACACGGACTAGAAATACTAGAGGTGCCAAGAATACCTTTGATATTAGTAAAAACCGGGCAATTTCTGGATTGGATGAAAGTCAGGGACAGGTGGCTACTTCCGATGGAGCTACTGTGATGACTGACAACGCCGGCTTAAAAGCTGCGGTGAAAAAGCATGCGGAGTCGACTGGTGTAAATTCAGAGAAATCTGAGGTCTTGATGACTTCCAGCTGCCACAGAAGATAGTTTTATAAACCCTGCAGCAAGAATTTGCTGAGGGGATAGAGCTCAAAAAAACCGGGTGCATTTGCACCCGGTTTTTGTTTATTTAAATTTTCGCCTCTGATTCCTATTCGCCATCGCCATCCAAGCCAGCATCGGCTTCTTCCTCAGGCTCTGCTTCAGGTGAAGGTTCCTCTGTGTTTTGGGATTCTGCCGGGGCACAGGCAATGAAGTTCACCAGGCAAAGGGCCACCGCGGCAAATATAGTTAAAAGTTTAATTTTCATTAATTTTACTGATTTTTACGTTTTTTATCTATTTTTGAATGAATTAGCCATGAGAGCTAAATACGGTGCATATGTGACCATGTATTTTAGTAAAGATAAAGATTTTTACCCTATCGGAAGTGATTTAGCTTAAGTTTCACGCGTGAGATTCACGCTAGGTTGCGCATATTTTCCCTAAAAACACCGTTAAAATAGAGGGGAATATTAAAAAAACCCCTGAAAATACGGGATTTTTTCTATTGGCATGATCAGTGCTTAAGAGATGGCAGATTAGTTAACCGTGTCACTGCGAGTGAGCTTCAGTTGGAACACAGGCAGAGACACACAACCCAACAATACGGAGAAATTAGAGAATGAAAAACAATAATAAGGGATTTACCCTCATTGAGTTGCTGGTTGTGATCGCCATTATCGGTATCCTCGCTAGCATGTTGCTGCCTGCTCTTGCCAAGGCTAAAGCTAAGGCTAACCGCATCAAGTGCGTTAATAACCTCGGAAGCATCGGCAAAGCTCTCACCGGATTTGCTGACGCAAACGGCCAGCGCCTTCCTTGGCAGCTTACCGCGATTCAGCAGGTTAACCATAAGTATCATGGAGCTTCTTTCAATGGTAGCGCCGCTATCAATAATGCAGGGGTTGGAGTATCAAGTGCTGCAGCGATCGTGAATATCGCCGCAATGCGCAGTGAGCTGCAGACTCCAAAGATTCTGGTTTCTCCTAGCGATCCAGATCGTGCTGCTGACAATGAGTTGCTGCAAGCCAACTGGAAGAGTGCTGGTGAATCAGCCATCGCTGCTGGCCTCAGCTACGGTGTAACTGCTGATGCTGCTGGTGGTGACGTACAACGTCCTTCCACTGTGCTCGCTCTGACCACAAACGTTCGGACTAACCTGGGCAGTGACTGGGCTGGTGCTGATGAAAACCCAGTTCCTAATAACGCATTTGCCGGTTTGAACAAGAGCCAAGGCCAACTCGTACTGGCTGACGGCAGCGCCAAGCAGTCCAGCAATGCGGACCTCGGCGGTAACGGTAAAATCACCAAGGCTCACGTAAACAGCCGCGGTGGTCAGTACAAGGGCAACGCTTCAACAAACGTCCTTCGTTAGGTTCAAGTACATTTGAAATAATCACGAAGGTGCCTCTGAAAAGAGGCGCCTTTTTTTATGCCAAAATGAGCCAATAGGTAGAGAAAAGAAAAGCCGGTAAAAAAGATTCTTGCTAAGAATTATACTTCAACTTCATCAGTTGTTACTCCGTCAGGATTAACTGTGCCAATAAATGGCGTACTCATGATGACTGGGAATGGGATCGACTAGTGTAATTATATTTTTCAGCACAACGCATCAGGTAGGCACCAATAATAACGCTAAGAATCCTGCCTGCCCCTTCGCGTAAACTGCATCCGCTTGGAACTGCTGTGGCAATCGCGTAGAGTTTCTAAAGCTGCCCTGTTTGGGCCGGTTGGACTGAGTTCAACTCAAAGGCAAAAAAAGACCGGCTATTCCCGAGAATTCAACTTCAGCAGTTTACAAATCCTGTTGCTTAGCTGCAGCTCGCCTGGCTGTATAGCTTTTGAGGAATTCATCAGCTATTACTCCCAGCAGGATCACAATGCCTAGTATGCCAAATTCCAGATGAGTGGAAATACCCAGCATATTGATGGAGTTATAGATTAGTCGGATGACCGCTGCAGCTATGATAACCCCCAAAATAGATCCTTCTCCTCCACGTAAGCTGCATCCGCCTAGAACTGCTGCGGCAATCGCGTAGAGTTCGTAGAACTCCCCTGTTTGGGCCGGTTGGACTGAGTCCAACTCAAAGGCAAAAAGAAGACCGGCTATTCCTGCCATGAGCGAGCAGATGACATAGGCAATAATTTTCATGTTATCAGTATTAATGCCGCTATAGCGTGCGCCGTCTTCATTGTTGCCCAAAGCAAATAAGTATCTCCCCCAGATGGTTCGGTTGAGGAATAATGCTGCGGCAATTCCGATTACCATAAGAAACAAAAACGGTGTGGGAAGATTGAATGATCCGATGGCAATTTTTCCGCTAAAGATAAAGTCGAGTTGATTGATAAACTCCAGATTGGTGTAGCCCTTGTCCCCTTCCAGAGGGACTGGCCCAAGAGATTGATTGTCGGTTAGCCAGCGCCCAAGGCTACGGTAGATGAGTAGACCACATAGAGTTACTACAAAGGGTTGGATTTTGGCCTTGGTAATGAGGAGCCCATGCACGAGCCCAATCAGACCCGACATACATATGGTTGTAATAATTGCGGTCGCTGGGTTAATGCCTTTAACCTTCATCATGTAAGCTAGGACAACGGCGACTAATCCGACAACTGAGCCAATGGAAAGGTCAATGCCTCCAGTGATGATTACAAAGGCCACCCCGATGCTCATTACTGCATAGAGACTGGACCACTTGATAAGGTTTTGCATGTTGTAGGCACTGATGAATTTGTCATTCAACAGTGCCGTCACCACAAAGATGCCTATTAATAATCCAAAAATGCCGAGAGTATTCTTTTTCATAGTTTTAGGCCGCTAGTGAGGTTCCAGTGGCTAATTGCATAATGGCCTCTTCACTCAACTGGCTCCGGTTAAGTTCGCCGGCGATGGTTCCTTCATGCATGACTAGTGCGCGGTCAGCCATGCCCAAAACTTCTTCCATTTCACTGGAGACAAATAATATGGCGATCCCTTCTCCGGCCAGTTTTTCCATTAACTTATAGATTTCACGTTTGGCTCCAACATCTATTCCTCGCGTTGGCTCATCCAGCATCAAAAGGCGAGGTTTAAGCGCCAACCACTTGCCGAGGACGATTTTTTGTTGATTGCCGCCTGATAGAAATCGGGCCACCTGCTCAAGATGAGGTGTTTTAATTTGCAGTTGATCAACCGCTTCATTGGCCACTTCTTTTTCGGCTTTAAAGTTTAATAGCCCCTTTCTTTGGTCTCGCTTCAGACTGGCAAGGCTGGCATTTTCGCGAACAGTTAAAGGAAGGACAAGTCCATGAAGTTTGCGGTCTTCCGGAGCCAAGGCCATTCCCACTGCGATTGCTTCCTCCGGGCTTTTGGGGTGAACGACTTGTCCATTGACCTTGATCGCTCCGCCCAAGGATGGAGTCACCCCAAAAATAGTTTCCAATAGTTCCGTGCGGCCTGCTCCCACAAGGCCCGCAATGCCGACAATTTCACCAGCGCATATTTGAAGCGAAATTTCTGTGTGCGGATGTGCTGGAGAACGNACTTTGTCCANCTCCAGTATNACTTNGCCNGGTTCATGGATTTTGCGATCATAAAATTCAGATAAATCTCGNCCTACCATCAATCGGACCATGGCGTCATGNNTGATTTCCTNTTTAGAAAGNTCNCCAGCGTTTTCTCCGTCACGGAANACAGTTACGCGGTCGGCGAGAACTTTGACTTCGCTTAACCGGTGNNTAATGTAAATGACACTGATGCCTTGTTGCCTTAAATCCTGCACCACTTCAAAAAGAGTCTCCGTTTCCTTTTGAGAAAGACTACTGGTAGGTTCATCCATGATTAGCACGCGNGCATCACAAGANAGGGCTTTGGCTATTTCCACGAGTTGCTGNTTGCCGATGGGTAAATCNCCCACCAGCGTATTTGTAGGGAGATCAAGNCCGACCCGCTTNAGATGTTTTGCTGCTTCTGAGTNNGCTACNCTNTCATTAACAAAGCCGAATCGGTTGGGTTCCCGTCCCAAGAAAATATTNGTCGCTAAATCNAAGTTGGAAGCCAAGTTTAGCTCTTGATNTATTAGAGCAATTCCTGCTGCAAGAGCCTCGCGTACATTCAGAAAGTTGGCGGGCTTGCCATCGATGTGGAATGTGCCTGAGTCAGCCGGTTGGACACCAGCCAGNATTTTCATCAAGGTACTTTTGCCTGCCCCATTTTCTCCAATTAGTGCCAGTACCTCACCCTGTTGGAGGTTTAGCGAAACTTTGTGTAAGGCGCGGACTCCCGGGAACTGTTTGCACAGCCCACTAACCTCTAATAGTGGCTTGTGGGCTGTGGTCATTTACTGTTGCTTGCCAAGTTCGGCCATTTCTTTTTTCTTCTGCCAGAACTCGTCGACATTGTCNTTGGTGACAACAAGGAAGGGAACTTCAAAGAACTTTTTNTCGGGCATCGAGCCATCGAGAATGTTTTTCAGCATTTTNACTGATTCATAACCATATTCCCACGGCTGTTGGCTGATGGTTCCCTGGGCATTGCCATCCTTGATGGCCTGCAGTAGGGCNTCCTGCTCATCAAAACCACAAACCTTGATGGCNCCCGCTTTGTCGGCTTCTTTAATTGCATCAATGCAGGCAGGAGGATTATANGCGAAAAGCCCGACCATGCACTTTAGATTTTCGTATTTNGTAATTGCNTCCTCGGCATTACTCTTGGCTTTGGCTTTGTCAAAGTTGTCGGTNCGGGTGTCCAGAATAGTGTATTTGGAGCCNTCGACGGTGAGGTTTTTGGCATCTACCGCNTCAAACTTTACTGAGCCCAGTTCCTGGATAGGNTTGTCGAGCAACTCATCTATNACTCCTTGACGGCGTTGTCTTGCATTGAGTTGNTCCAGTCGACCTACAAAGATAATAACTTCCCCGCCATCAGGCAGAGCGTCTTTGACCAGTTNGCCCAAGGCTCGTCCGGCTTTGTAGTTNTTGGTNCCTATGTAGGCAATGCGCTTACTGGCGGGGGCATCCGCATCCTGAGTAATCAGTTTGCTGTTTTCGGCTACTTCATTGAGGAAAGTTGTCTGGTTTTCCGCATCGACTGGGCTAACGGCAATACCGTCTATGCCTTTAGCCAGCAGNCCTTCCATGATCCGTTTTTGATCAACTACGCCTTTGGTGGGCATNTGAACCTCGCATTTAACNCCGAATTCTTTTTCNGCTATACGTACTCCTGCCGCGCAAAGGTCCCAGAAAGGGTCNACACCATTGGTTACATAGGCGATTGTGGCGTCTTGCGAGCCAGCACCAGTATCTGTTCCATTTTGCTTTGGCTTACAGCCAATCAACAAAAAGGCTGTTAAAAGAGATATCGTACTGAGGGCTGTGAAGGGGGTCTTCATGTGAGAAGCTTTTACCGAGGGCACGGGCTGAGGTAAAGGAAAATGGGCTTGCTGAGCTTACAAGCGGCCGGGTTGGCGCAGGCCTTTGCCTTGTCGACGGTTATCTCCGAGTTCAGTTCGCATTTNCTCCCCGAGAGCNTGGAGCTTTTTTACGATATCTGGATGTTTGTCCTTCACATCGGTTGTTTCTCCAATGTCCTTTTCCANGTNGAAAAGTGAGAGTCCAATTTTTGCCTGACTGTACCTAGTGGGAANNCCNCCTTTGCCTCCAGGATTACCTGCCATAGTNCGGTAACCATGGGGAAAGTGGAGTTTCCACCTGCCCATACGGATGGCTTGAAGTTGCTTGCCATAATAAAAGTAGTAGGCCTCATGGGGGCTTTCATTGCTGGTGCCTTTTACTAGATTAATAATACTTTTGCCGTCAATGGGGTGGCTGGGCAGCTTGGCACCGATCAGTTCGGCAACGGTGGGCAGTATGTCAATGGTCATCGCAGGTGTTTCGCAGGTGCTGTCTGCTGGAATCGTGCCGGGCCACCACATCAGCGTGCTCTCGCGGCAGCCGCCATCGAACATGGTGCCCTTACCTTCGCGCAGGGGGCCAGCTGAGCCGGCATGGTCGCCATAGCTAAGCCACGGACCATTGTCGCTGGTAAATATGACGAGAGTTTTTTTATCGAGCTTATGTCGGCGGAGAGTTTCAAGGATTTGACCCACACTCCAGTCCACTTCCATCATGACATCACCAAAAATTCCCGCTTTACTCTTACCCTTGAATTTCTCGGAAACATACAACGGGACATGCACCATCGGATGGGGTACGTAGAGAAAGAAGGGGTTGTCCTTGTTCTTTTCAATGAACCGGACCGAGCGCTCTGTAAGTTGGGTGGTGATTTGCTCCTGATCCTTGCCGGTAACTCTCGGATTAATTACCTTGTTGGCTTCGATAAGTGGCAGGTGGGGCCACTTTTTAAGGCGTTCATCCATTGGTAAATGGAGTACGCCCGGATGGTAGGGCCACATGTCATTTGAATAAGGGATGCCAAAGTATTCATCGAAGCCATGCTGCAGTGGCAGGAATTTTTTGTGATGTCCGAGGTGCCATTTACCGTAGCAGGCCGTAGCGTAGCCACGTTGTTTACATATTTCAGCCAAGGTTATCTCAGTGGGATTAATGCCGTGGGTAGCCTTTGGGCCGAGAGCTCCCAGAATTCCGACTCGCACGTTGTAGCAACCAGTAAGTAGTCCGGCACGCGAGGCGCTGCATACCGCTTGGGTAACATAAAAATCGGTGAATTTTCTGCCTTCTCTGGCCATACGGTCCAAATGCGGTGTGGGATAAGCCTTGGCTCCAAAGGGGCCGATGTCTGCGTAGGCCATGTCATCCATGAAAATGACTACGATATTAGGTTTGCTGTCTGATTGAGCAGGGAGAGAAAAAGATAAGAGGCCGATCAAGGTTAAGAGAAATAGGTGCATGGGTGTTGGAGGTTAATATCCGAAAGAAGCGTGTCAACGTAGTATGGCTGAGGTATATCAGGAGCATGTCAATGACTCAATGCGCTGAATGCACTCAGCCGATCAGTTCCAAGGCGGTTATGTGTCCTCACTGTGGCGCGCCGCCAGAAGTTGCATTGGCAAAGAGAATACAGAAGGGAAATGAGCCTTTGCCTGAAGTGCTCGATGAGGCAATTCGAGCAGCTTCCATGTGGCCTGAGGGAGATCTAACTGATCATCAGCTTTCCAACATTGAGCAGATTAAGCTCGATGATCGAAAGGTTGAGGATTGGCCGGCGATGGTGGCTGGTTTTCGGCAACTCCCTAAACTTAAGATGCTCGGTCTTTCAAGGACAGGGCTGACGGATGTGGGGCTTTTAGGTGAATTTTCGCAGTTGCGATACCTGTATTTGGAGAAGAATGGAATTACCCACCTAAGCGGCATCTGTGGCCTAAAAAATCTGAAGCAGATTTGGCTTTATGGGAACTCTATACATCACGAGCAATTAATTAAACTGGAGCAGGCTCTGCCTAAGTGTGAAATTTTTATTTAGATTATTCGGCTCTTTTTTTGGCTCGGGTAGTTTCCGGGCAGTGGAGAGGGATGCCAGCAATGAGTCGGTAAATTGCCTTGGCTTGTTTTTTATCCCCTGCTTCATAGGTTTGGTCGGCTTTTTTTAGGACTGAGCTAGCAGTTTGAATCCACCCGATCTTTTTGGCAGCTTCCCTTGCCTGTTTTATCTCAGCATCATTCAAAGTCCAACCACTAGTGCCGCTTGCAAGCAGATTAGTGACATTTTGACGATGCTTTAACGTTAACGCATGCCCTAACTCATGTGCTGTGACCCTTGGAATAGGTTCATCTACTCCATTCTCTGTAGATCTCAGGCTTGCTGTATCTTTTACAAACATACCTCCGGGGCCGATGTAAACGCCATTGGCAAGAAAGCGCTTTAGGTAATAAATATGGAACTGATTGGTGGTCCGGCTGGCTTTGGGGCGTAGGGTTAGCATCCATCGTAGTTGCCTGGATTGGTAATTTTGACGGTAAATGATCGGGTTTGCTGCCGCTTCAGTGGTAATCGTTTGAATCGGGAAATGAATACCTGCGTGACCCCAAATTCGGTTAACTTTACCGAAAATACGCTCTAAATCTCTTTTTTCTAAGGTTGTGGAAAGGCTTAGCTCTCCCTTGGTAACCAGCCTATGGACATGTATTGGGGCAACGAGATATTCGGCAAATTCTGCGTTTGGAGCTTCAATTTGGCCTTTTGCTTGATGAGCCCAAATTAGAGGGATGAGAAGCACGATAAAACGCATCGATTTTGTGTAGATTAGTTTGCCCTGAGGTGCAAGTTCAAGTTGGAGGCAAAAATGCGAAAAATATCAAAAAAACAGGAATTAAATGCATAAAAAAAGTGTCATAAAAGGTTGCAATTTTGTGAATACATTCACAAAATTCTGAGTCGAAAATCGAACGCCAAAAAACGACCAAAACCAATTTAAGAATTTATGAAGAAGCAAGCCAGTTATCAATTTTGTGGAGGCAACGACCACGCCTTTAATCCTAACCGCCGCGACTTTCTATCTGTAGGCGCTCTTGGGGGACTCGGTTTGGGTATCACCCTTGGCGATTTGTTATCTGGCGAAGCCCATGCAGCAGGCGAGGATTGGAGCGACGTTGCTAAAACGAGTAAACCCGGCAAGGCGAAGAACATCATCCAAATTCACCTTCCCGGCGGGTCAGCTCACCAGGAAACATTTGATCCGAAATATCTTGCTCCAATTGAGTACCGCGGACCTCTCGGGACGGTTGATACCGCAATTAAGGGCGAAAAATTTTCACAGTACCTTCCAAAAACGGCCAAGATCGCTGACAAGATTACTGTTGTTCGGAGTTTAACTCATAGTGAGGCAGCTCACGAGCGCGGAACCCACAACATGATGACTGGGGTTCGCCCCAGTCCGGCTACGGATTTCCCCAGCTTTGGCTCTATCGTTAGTCACGAGTTTGGTCCTCGTAAGAATTTACCGCCTTATGTAGCGGTGCCCAATCAAACCGGTTACGGAGGTACAGGGTACCTCGGAAGTGCCTATGGACCTTTCAGCCTGGGAGCCGATCCAGGGAGCAGTAGCTTTAAGGTTCGTGATCTGGCTTTACCAAACGGCATTGATGATAAGCGTTTTGGTCAACGCAGAAGCATGCGCTCAATCGTTGATGCGCACTTTAGTTCGCTGGAGAAGGCAGACGCGTTGGTTGGCATGGACAGTTTTTATGATCGGGCATACGCCATGATCAGTGCCCCTGAAGCTCGTGCGGCTTTTGACATCAACAAGGAGCCCGCTAAGCTTCGTGATCGTTACGGGCGTAACACTGCCGGAGGCCGTTTGCTTTTGGCCCGTCGATTGGTCGAATCCGGTGTTCGGATGGTTACTACCACATACGGAGGTTGGGATATGCATAGCAATATTGCCACCAGTATCGAGCGTCAGGTTCCGGCGTTGGACCAAGCTTTTGCGGCTTTGATTAGTGACTTGGATGAACGGGGTATGCTGGATGATACATTGGTGATGATTACCAGTGAATTCAGTCGAACTCCAAAGATTAATAGTAGCGCAGGTCGCGATCACTGGCCGAAGGTAATGAGCGTTGTGATGGCCGGCGGCGGTATGAAGCGCGGTTACATTCATGGGGCCTCTGATCCCACGGGTTCAGAGCCTGATGAGGATCCGGTAAGTGTCCCTGATTGGGCAGCTACTGTTTATACACTGATGGGTATTGATCCCCATCGTCGTTTGATTGGCCCGGGCAACCGNCCGATGCCCATCAACTACGATGGTGAAATTCTCAAGGACGCAATGGNGTAACCAAACCGCCCCGTAGCGACCTTTAACAATTAGAAGTATCGAACCGGGGCGATTTCCTAGTTAAGGAGGTTGCCCTGTTTTGTTAAAAAAGAATAAATAGAATAATAATGAAAAGGACTTTGTGTTTTCTCGGATTAGTCGGGTTTGTCGTGCACCTGATGGCTATTGACCCGCGTTTGAGCTCAGTGTCTCCACCCGGGTTTCAGGTAGGCACGGAAGTGGAGATGACCTTTAGAGGTAGNCGCTTGGATGATGCTGAGGAGATTCTATTTTATAAAAAAGGTTTTGAAGTATTGTCGATAGAGGAGAAGAAGGCGGCGAGTGTAAAAGCCAAAGTAAAAATTACAGCTGATTGCNCATTAGGCGAGCATCCGGTTCGGGTGCGCACCAAGGGGGGGGTAACTGAAATCAAAACTTTTTATGTTGGGCCTTTTCAAGTCGTATCACGAGTAAAGCCCAAAGCTGGGGAGCCTCAACAAAAGCTGCCGCTAAATTCTACTGTTGCCAGTTCAGTACCGAACGAGTCTCAGGAAATTTTTACGGTTGAGGCCAAGAAAGGCCAGCGTTTGTCCGCTGAAGTTGAGAGTATGCGCTTGGGTCGCGGGTTCTATGACCCCTACATTGAAATTCTGGATACCAAGGGTTTTATTCTATCGAGATCTGATGACACAAAATTATTTATTCAGGATTGTTATGCTTCAGCGATTGTGCCCGAGGACGGTACTTACACAATTAAGGTCCGGGAAACGAGCTATGGAGCTATTGGTCTTTATCGCATGCATGTTGGCACCTTTGCCCGTCCAACTGCGGTTTATCCGGGAGGAGGTCAGGTGGGCAAAGATTTGGAAGTGAAGTTTATCGATCAGGCTACGGGTGATTTTACACAGATGCTTAAAGTGCCTCAGCCGGTCAGTTTTCGTTTAACCGATGGTCGGATGGATGAGCCGAACTTCCGCGATTTTGGTATTTTTGCAAAACGTGACGGAGTGGTCGCTCCGTCCTGGAACCGACTGAGGATATCAGACTTTCCAAATGCTAACGAGGTTGAGCCGAATAATTCCCGCGCTGAAACAAAGCTNATTGAAGCGGATCTTCCGTTGGCTTTTAATGGCATCATAGGTGAGCCGCGTGATGAGGATTGGTTTAAGTTTAAGGCAAAAAAGGGTCAGCGTTTTGCCGTCCGACTTTACGGTCGAAAGCTGCGTTCGCCGCTCGATTCAGTCATGTACATCTATGACGCAACAAAGCGGTTAGCTAGTAATGATGATTCGGGAGGACCGGACAGTTACTTTGCTTGGACTGTTCCGGCAGATGGTGAATATTACCTGCAAGTTCGCGATCACCTTTACAATGGTGGTCCAGATTATGTTTACCGGGTAGAATTCCAACCGTTAACCCCTTCGGTTTCACTCTATGTGCCAGATGTAAGTAGATACAATACTCATACGCGTAAGTCAGTGGTTGTGGCACGGGGGAACCGTTTCCCGTTGGTTGTTCGGACACGCCGTAATAATTTCAGTGGTGCTCTCAAAATAGCAGCGAAGGACTTTCCAGAAGGNATAACCCTACATTGNGATGAGATGGCCAGCAATAAGTCTGCTCTTACATTGGTTTTTGAGGCAGCAGCAGATGCTCCGATTGCCGGAAAGCTGACTGATCTTACTGCTACATTAAGCACTGACAAACCCGATCCGGTAAGTGGCGGTGTCCTGCAAAACTATGATTTNGTTCAGCAGGGAAATAATGGTGTTTATTANCGCACGTGGGTTGATCAGCTCGCCGTGGTTGTAACTGAGGAGTTGCCTTATAAAATTCGTATTGAAGAGATTCGTGCCCCTCTCGTTCAGTCTGGCACTTTGCCGATCAAGGTGATTGCCGAACGTCAGGAAGGGTTCAAGGGTGCTATTAACGTAAGATTGCAAATGGATCAGGGTTTCGCCACTCGGCCGCCGGGNTTAAGTTGCCCTTCGTCAATTACCATTGCTGCTNGTAAAAACGAGGCGACTTATAACTTCAGCGCCAGTAGCGGAGCTGAGGTTAGGACTCATCAGATTGCCTTAATTGGTTCTTCAAGTGTTAAAGGGGGGACATCCTACGTAAGTACCCAGTTGACGCCCCTGGAGATCAAGGATGAGTTTGTCACTGGTTCAATGGCGCTGGCAAAAACAACCCAAGGTTACCCGACCCAAGTTAAGGTAGCCTTGACCCAGAAGGTGGAGTTTCCCGGTAAGGCGACAGTGGAGCTGGTTGGCCTCCCATCGGGGGCTAAGTCGACTACGGTTGAAATGACCAAAGACATGAAGGAATTGGTTTTCCCTGTGACAACAGAGCCGGGGGCTAAGACCGGATTGCACCGTACCCTGTTTTGCCGGATGACAGTTAATTATAGCGATACAACCCTAACTCAAAGTTTTGGTGGGCGGGGCTCACTTCGGATTGATCCTCCCCCTGCTCCTCCCACCATAAAGAAACCCAGCGTGGGAGAGTTGGGGCAAATTGCACCTAAAACAGAAGAGAAGAAATAATATCTCTAATGAAGAAGTTGAAATCAACCTTAGTAATTCTCTTGGGCGTACCGCTAGCTTTAGTGGCTGACCCCAAACAATTGGTCGACGTACAGGTATACCCTAAGGAGGCGAATATATTTACTAAGCGAGGTAAGCAGTCGCTTGTGGTTCAGGCAAAATATTCTGATAGTACCACTAAAGATGTAACAGCCGAGGCTAAATACACCTTTGCAGATGCACAATTTGCCAAGATGGATAAAGCTACCATTTTACCCGTGGCTGATGGAGAGACTTCGTTGAAAATTGAATTCGCGGGGCGTGTGATGACCGTGCCGGTGAAAGTGGCAAAGGCGACTGAAGATCGGCCAATTGTGTTTAGCATGGACGTGATGCCGGTCTTTACCAAGGGTGGATGTAACGCTGGCAGTTGCCATGGCAGTACGAGAGGAAAGGACAAGTTTCGGTTGTCGCTATTTGGGTTTGATCCACAGCGTGATTATTTTTGTCTGACCCGCGAGGAATTGGGGCGGCGAATTAATATTGCCAGACCGGATGATTCACTCCTTCTTGAGAAGGCGGTAGGTCGTGTAACACATACCGGGGGCAAACTCTTTGAGGAGAACAGTTGGCTTTATGGTACTTTGGTTGAGTGGCTTGCTGATGGTGCCCCGAATGATCCGGCTAACACCCCCAAGGTAGTTGATTTGGAAATATACCCAAAACAGGCTGTTTTAGAGGGTGAAGGAGCAAGCCAACAGCTTACTGTTCGGGTTAAATACAGTGATGGGACTGATCGTGATGTGACTCGTGAGACTGTATTTATTTCCAATAATAGTCTTGCGGCCAAAGCAACTGCGGATGGATTGATTACTAGCGGNAAACCAGGGGAGTCATTTGTGATGGCTCGTTTTGACCAAATTACTACCGGTGTTCAAATTTTATCCATCCCTAACTTGCCTGACTATAAATTTCCCGATGAGCCAGCGGCTAACTACATTGATACACTGGTTTATGCGAAGCACAAAAAAGTGCGTATTACTCCGAGCGGGTTGAGTGATGACAATACTTTTATTCGGCGTGTGTACTTGGATGTTATCGGCAAGTTGCCGACTCCTGAGGTCGTCAATTCCTTTGTGGCTGACAAGACTCCCGACAAACGCTCCAGGGTGGTTGAGGATCTGCTGAACCGTCCGGAATTTGTGAAAATGTGGGTTATGAAGTGGGCTGAGCTGCTTCAAATTAGAACTGATAACAATAACTTTCAGTACAAGAATGCGATTCTTTATTTTGAGTGGTTGCGTGCCCAGTTTGAGCAGAACCGACCGATGAATGAAATTGTGCAGGATTTGTTGGGTTCAAAGGGTGGGACTTTCAGTAACCCTGCTGGTAATTATTACCAAATTGAGCGGGACAGCAAGAAGTTGATGGAAAATACCGCACAGATTTTCATGGGGATGCGCCTTCAATGTGCCCAGTGCCACAATCATCCCTTTGATCGTTGGACAATGGATGATTATTATAGTTTTGCGAATTTCTTCTCTCAGGTTGGCCGGAAAGGGAGTGAGGATAATCGTGAGATAATTATTTATAATTCAGGCAGTGGGAGTGTTCGGCACATGGTTGGAAACCGAGATATGCCTCCCAAGTTTCTTGGTGGGCAAGTCCCGGATGTGAAAGGTAAGGATCGACGCGAAGTCCTTTCGAAGTGGTTGGCTAGTGATGATAATCCCTTTTTTGCGAAGAATATGGCAAATATTGTATGGGGTCATTTCATGGGAACAGGGATTGTAGAGCCTGTGGATGATGTGAGGATTTCTAACCCTCCGAGCAATCCGGAGCTATTGGAGGAGCTGGGCCAGCGCTTTGCAAAAAGTGGTTATGATTTTAAACAACTCGTTCGGGATATATGCAATTCACGCACCTATCAGCGGAGTGTGCAGAGTAATGAGTCGAATAAAGACGACAATCGCAATTTTGCCAAAGCCAGTATCCGCCGCATTCGCGCAGAGGTATTACTGGATGTCATTAGTCAGGTTACCAATACCCAGAATAAATTTCGTGGGCTGCCCAATGGGTCAAGTGCGTTAGAAATTGTTGATGGACGCACTAGTACATTCTTTCTTACTACTTTTGGACGGGCTTCACGTGACACAGTGTGCAGCTGCGAGGTGGCGCTGGAGCCTAACTTGAGTCAGGCACTTCACCTGTTAAATGGTAGTACAGTAAATAGTAAATGTACTCAGGGCGGGGTTGTAGCTAAAGCTCTGGAGGCAAAGAAAACGCCCGATCAAGTCATTGAAGATTTATATGTACTTTGTTTGGCGCGTAAGCCTTCAGCTTCAGAGAAAGAAAAACTCATGGCATTTGTGGGCAAGGAAGGTAGAAAGGATGTTGATGTTCTCAATGACATGTTCTGGGCCATCCTAAACTCAAAGGAATTTATCTTTAATCACTAAACTGAGGGTTCAAGAAAAAGGAGAAACTTAAACCGATGTTCACTCGGAAAATCAAATCTGTTGCTATAGCCGGCGTGTTGTTCTTCGGCTTCAATGTGGGTGCCGCCGAAAAGGTAACCTTTGAAGATCATATCCTGCCGATATTCCGGAACAGCTGCCTGAAATGTCACAACGCCGATAAGATGAGGGCTGACTTGGATATATCCACCTATGCTGCCCTGATCAACGGCAGTGGTAATGGTGAGATTGTTGCTGGCGGTGATCCCGATTCGAGTTTGCTATATACAGTGGTAACGCATGAGGAGGAGCCAACGATGCCGCCTAATGGCAAGCTTAGTGACAAAGATATTGCCACCATAAAGGCATGGATTGCAGGGGGGTTGCTTGAAAATAGTGGGTCCAAGGCTGTTATGTCCAACAAGCCCAAGGTTAATCTAGCGTTAGATCCTGATTCGCTCGGCAAACGACCCGATGGTCCCCCCCCTATGCCGGTGGAAGTTTTCTCCCTCGACCCCTATGTTCGTACTGCACGCACTAGTATTTCAACTGCCATGGCTGTCAGCCCTTGGTCTCCCTTAATTGCCATTGGGGGTCAACGACAGGTTCTTTTGTATAATACCGACAGCCTTACGATAGCTGGAATTGTCCCTTACGAAGAGGGTTACCCTCATAGTTTGAAATTTTCAAGCAACGGCAAATTATTGGTTATTGGTGGCGGTCGAGGAGCCAATATTGGGCATTCAACTGTTTGGGATATTACCAAGGGGGAAAAAATCTTGCAGGTAGGTGATGATTTGGATGCCGTCATGGCCAGTGACATCAGTCCTGATCAGCGTTTCATTGCTCATGGAGGGCCGGACCGATTATTGCGTATTTTTTCTACTGAAACGGGGGAGGTAGTTCATAAGATTAAGAAGCATACTGACTGGGTTACGGCTGTTCGCTTCAGTATTGATGGCAAGTATGTGGCCAGCGGTGACCGAAATGGAGGTTTGCATGTATGGGAGACTGAACCCGGGGGGCGGGTTTGTTCTTTCAATCACGGGAACCGTGTCGTGGGTTTCGAGTGGGCATCGACCAATATCGTTGTTTCAGCCAGTATGGATGGGACTGCTAAAATTTTTAATGTGGATGAGGCTCGTCAATTAAAGAGTTGGAGTGCTCACAGTGGGGGAACATCTTCAATTGCGCGTTCGATGAATGGTATGCTGGTAACCAGTGGGCGAAATAAGAGGGCTACCCTTTGGGATGCGAATGGGGTTGCCAAACGTTCTTTCACTTTTCCTGACGATATACCTGCACAAGCAGTTCCAAGTCATGATGCCAAGTTGGTGATCGGAAGTGATTGGGAAGGGACGGTTTACGTTTGGAACGCAGCTGATGGGAAGGAAGTAAAACGCTTATCATTAAATCCTGTGCCCATGGCCGAGCAGTTCGCTGCCGCGGAAAAAGCGGTCACTACAAAAGCGGCTGAAGCTAAGGCGGCGATCACAGCCCACAAGGTAGTGGTTGATAGAATTGCCAATGCAAAGGCTGATATGAATGCACTGGATGCAGTCTTAGCTATGCGCCAGAAAGCAGTTACTGATTCGAAGACTTCGCTGGACAAATTAGTTGCAGAAAAGCAAAAGCCGACTCAAGCAAAAGTGGCTGCAGCAGCGGCTGCTCTTAAAAAGGCCGGTGAGGCGAAAGCCGCAGCGCAAAAAACTTTTGACTCAGCTGCTGAGGAATCTGGAAAAGCGACTGCCAAGAAAAAAGTTGATGAAGCCGCCAAGGTTCTAGCCGCTGCTACAGTTGATAAAACAACTGCAGATAAGGCCCTGTCAGCCATTAATACGCAAGTGGCCCAATTGACCACAGTGCACTCTGCTGCAAACAAGGCTCTAACAGACGCACAAAATAAGGCAAAGGCTGGAAAAGCTGCAATCACCAAACAGATTACGGACCTTGGTAAGGCGGCTTCAGTAGCACAGGCAAAGGTGACAGCTGCGGGAGCTGCTTTAACCACAGCTCAGGAAGAGGTAGATGTTTTACGTGTTAATAAGACGTTTGCTGCTCTTTATAATGTGCGCAAAGAAATAAGCGGCCAAGAAGCTAAACTGGAAGAAATGGTGGCGGCCGCGGAATCTGCTCAGGCTGCTGCGAAGGCGGTGCAGGCAGAGTTTGATAAGGTTAAGGAAACGGATATCAATGTGCTTAAGGCTGGAAAACTTGAGGCCCTTAAAAAAGCACAACAAGTCAGCGCAGATGCTGAAAGTGTCCTCGAGAGAGTGCAAGCGGAGATTGCAGCAGAAAATGTAAAGGTTGTTGCAGCTCAGAAGATGGTTGATGAAGCTGATACGCAAATAAAGAAGGCAACGGATAATTTGGAGGTTGCTAAACAGGCAAAACAAAAAGCTGAAATAGCAATGAAAGCCGAGGCGGAGAAAGTAACAGTAGCTCAGAAAAGCTATGATCAATTGGCTGCTTCAAAACTAGTTCCGCTCCAGACCATTGCAGCTGCGCTTGACAAAGCCAAAACCCAATCGAGTGTGGCTAAGGCTAATGCGGCCAAAGCGGTTCAATCCATTGAGCAGGAAATCGTCATTTTGAAAAAAGAGGTTGATTCGGCTGCCGCCAAGGCAAAATCCGCTTCAGAACTCGCCATAAAGGCGAAGGCATTGTTGGATCAACTTGCTGTTGTTTTAACCGAGAGCAAGAAAGAGGTTGCCTCAAAAATTAAATCCGAAATGGACGCTAAAGCCGGGCATCAACAACATCTTGAAAAAATGAAAATTGCGACTGACATGGCAGTTAAGGCAGATGCAGCATTTAAGAAGGCACCGGTAGTCAAGGTTGCGGCAGATAGCGTCTTAAAGACGGTGAATGCAGAGGTTAAAGTTGCCTTAAATGCTTTTACAGCCGCTGAGATGTCCGCTCAATCAGCTGAAATGACTGCTGGTAATGATGAGGCTAAACAGGCGGAGGCAAAGAAACTTAGAGAAGCTGCTGATTCAGCAAAAAGCAAATTAGATGATTTGATGGCTAAAAAACAAAAACCAGCTTTAGCTAAAGTGGATGAGGCAAATCAATCTATCATTATCACCTCAAAGGCTAAGGCTGCAGCGGATACGACATTAGCCAGCTCGAAGGCGGCTGTGGCTCAAGCTTTGAATGCATTTAATTTGGCAACCAAAGCACGGGAAGCTGCACAGGTTGCTGAAAAAATTGCAAATGATAAATATGTGCCAGCGAAAACTGCCCACGATAAGGCGGCCACCACAGCTGCCGCCAAGCAAAGTGCGGCAACACAGTCTAAAAATCTTTTGGCCACGACAATATCAAATAAACAAAAACCTGCGCTAGAAGCAGTTGCTGCAGCAGAAGCAACTTTGAAGGAGTTAAATATTGCTAAAACGGCAAGTATACCTGTTATGAAGCAAGTTGTCGCTGAAATGGCAGTTGCAATTAAGCCCGTAGAAGCGGCTAAAGCGGTCGCAGCGAAAGCTAATGAGGCAGTAAAGGAGTCGATCTCCAATGAGATCAAAATGAATGAGCTGGTAGCTGCAGCTCAGAAGGTTGCGACNGATCGAAAGAAANCGGTGGCAGCAATGAGGGCAAACGTAGCAAGAATAACTGAAGAGAAAGTCAAACCCATGGAAGGAGCTTTAAAGCGGGCAAATGGTGCAATGACTGTGGCACAGGCCGCTTACGATAATGCGGAGAAAGTTCATAAAGCTCGATTGTCTGCTTTGGCTAAAGATCTGGAAAGTCAATCGGCTGACGCAACAGCCAAGAAGGCTGAAGCTGACAAATTTGCGAGTGCAGTTGCTGGAACCCGAAAGCAACTGGAGCTCTTGGAAGCTGAGTATCAGAAGTTAAAGTCTGCAGCTACACCCAAAAAGGAGCCCACAAAGACGGCTTCAAAGTAAAAGTTGCCTTCTTCGCCGATAGCTATTTCTGCCAGGGAGCAGTGGATTCCCCAACCCAGATGTCTTTGATTTTTTGGCGTTTGCGAACAACAGTAGATTTTCTCCCTTTCACTAGAATCTCTGCTGGCATGGGCCGGGTGTTATAGGTGCCTGCCATGACAAATCCGTAGGCTCCGGCGCTGAGCATGGCAATTAAGTCACCTTCGGAAACACGCGGTATGGGGCGATCCTTACAGAAGGTGTCACCAGTTTCGCAAATACCACCCACGATGTCAGTGGCGATTACGCGCTTTTTCGATTGTTTTACAGGCACTATCTCGTGATAACTCTCATAAAAGGCGGGCCGGATGAGGTCATTCATCGCGGCATCGACGATGGCAAAATATTTTTTTCCTGTTTGTTTTACGTATTCGACGCGGGAAACAAGAATGCCTGCATTGCCTGATATGAAACGGCCCGGTTCAATGAGAAGTTTTAGTTCAAGGGGTTCTAAATTAGGCAGGAGTGTTGCTGCATATTTCTCGGGGGTTAGAATGTTTCTTGCTTCTTTGCGGTTCCACCAATCGGGGTTTCCGCTGGCTAAAGCATTCTCATACACAATACCTATGCCTCCTCCAATGCTGAGAAACTCAATGTTGTACTTGGCTTTGAGCCTGGCGGCTAGCGGAGCCACTTTTTTTACGGCATCCGCGAAGGGTTTTACCTGTGTGAGTTGAGAGCCAATGTGCATTTGTAGGCCGCGTAAACGAATATGCTTAAGCTTTGCTGCACGGGCATACACACCTGGAATCTTTTCAAATGCGATCCCGAATTTGTTCTCGTAGGTTCCGGTTGTGATTTTTTTGTGTGTTTTGGCGTCGACATTGGGGTTTACTCTGATGGCTACAGGTGCTTTTTGTTTTAGCTTCCCCGCAATCCGGTTGATCCGTAAGAGCTCCGGCTCGCTTTCGACGTTGAAACTGTAGATGCCTTTGCTTAGGGCAAAAGCGATTTCCTCCTCGGTCTTACCTACGCCAGCAAAGACGCATTTTCGTGGGTTTCCGCCCGCGGCAATAACACGTTTGATTTCGCCACCGCTTACAGTATCAAAGCCGCTGCCCAAATCCGAAAGCGTTCGCATTACTCCAAGATTGGAATTTGATTTCATAGCGAAGCATATTAGGTGATCCAAAGAGGATAGCGCGTCCTTAAGTTTGTTGAAATTATTGGAGAGAGTATTAGAAGAATACACGTACAGAGGGCTGCCGTGTTTTTTTACCAGAGACTCAATGGATACTCCTTCGCACTGCAGGCGGCCACGTACATAGCGAAAATCATGCATGTCCGGATATTAGCCAAAGGGATGATGTGAGTGGAAGTTTCGAAAGTGATTTATTGCTCAGCTGGAACTGGGCCCATAATTAAGGCACGGCGTTCATAATACTCTTTGGGGGAAATTTTGTCTTCAGAGTATAGCACTAAGAGTTCCTTAAGTTTACGGCGTTTATCATAAGTAGAAACAGCCGTTTGGGTAATCTCTGAACGCTGACGTGCTGCCTTTACCTTGTTAAGAGCTTGTTGTTTTTTGTATTCGGTCATTGCTTGCCGCTGGGCCAAGGCCTGTAGATTTTCCTCACTGTAAGGCTGGAGTGCAAAAGAAGGCACCCCGGCGGGATTTTTCGATGGTTCTTGTGGCGTACTGAAATTGGCTGGGTTGATGGGCAGCCGCTCTATCTTTCCAGAGATCAGAGCGGGATTTCTTTTCAAGGAGTCAAGATAATCCATATCAATGGTTTTGGATAAAATCGGTAAACCCTCGGTTTGGGTAACCATTTCGCCAGATTTTTTCTCAGCTTTCTGCGTAGCTAAAAGCAAAGCCTCTTCTCCATAGTTTGGGTTTTCTTCTTTCATCTGACGAAGAGCAGAAGCAATTGCGCGCTGTTCGGCCTCTAGTCTGATGCGCATTGCAGCGGACATGGCCTTGACCTCTGCTAAAGCTCTAGCTCTAGCATAAGTGATAGCCTGATTCCTGAGTTTAGAAGATTTTACGACTTTGGCTAATGCGGCGCCTTTGGCTTCGTATTGCTCTTTAATTTCTTTGAGAGTAAAACCACGGTATGGGGCCGTCTTTTGTATGAACCTCGAAACATGTTGTAAGGCTGCTTGACGTTTCTTGTATTGCAGTTGGCGTTGCAGTCGACGATTGTTGATTTCTTTGATTCTAATCTCAGGCGAATCAACAGGGGGTTTTTCATCTGCTTTGAGATTTACGGGGGATAAAATCATCCACCCACACAGAAATAGCGCTAAACTGTACCGAAACTTCATTCCCACCTCCTTATGTGAATCTTTATCAGGGATTTTGGTGAGGTATTACAAGGCCAAAGGGTTCTAATTATCCCCAAAAAGCCTCAGCCAACGGCCTTTGAAGGGAGCGCGCCAGAGGGTGCTCCAGATAATGCTACGCACATCGCTACGACTAATTTTACGTTTTGATGATTGCTCAAGGGGGTTTGCCGAGTCGAGCAGGTTAATGGTGCGTTTGCCCATCAATATGGGCCAAGCACAGGCGAGCCTTAGCCGATATTGTTTGTGCGGAATTAACAGAGTGTACTGCCAAGCTGCGGCGAGATGTTCCTCAGCTTTTTGTTTCCATGGAATATATATAGGCTGGAGTTTCGCCCAGTTTTCGGGGTTTTTAAGGTCTTGAGGCTTTAATTTCACCTTATCGAGATCTGTCTTGGGAAGATAGCATCTTCCTTGTTTTAAATCTCCGGGAAGATCGCGCAGTATATTGATCAGTTGCAGGGCTTTACCAAAGCGGATGGCCAGAGCGAGGAATTGAGAATCGTTCAACTCTGCCTTGGGAAAACAGTAACGTCGGGTAAGGTGAGTCCAGAATTCACCCACACAACCGGCTACATGGTACGTATAATCATCTAGATCAGTGGGTGTCTCCAGGGCTTTGAGTTTTCTGCCGTCCCCGAAACGGATAAGATCCTGCTCCTGGCCCCGAGTGATGGTTTCGAGTGTAAGCTGAATTTGTCCTCGGTCAAAGGCAGGCGTTGTTTCGAGCAGTGTTATGATTTCCGGGCAGTGTAAAAGTAAAGTTTTCTCTCCGTTATCCTTCTGTTCTCTAACAAGGTTGGAAAAGTCGGGCATTGGGGCTCCTTCGCTTCGAACACGGTCTCTGAATTGGCGGAGTTTTAAGATGCGTTTTTCCGCGGGAATGATATTAGTATCAGCAATAGTGTCGGTGGTTCGAGCTAGCAGATACAGCAGCCCAATCGATTGGCGAACTTCTTTGGGCAGGATCCGCAAAGTCAGGTAAAACGAGCGCGACACATCACGGAGAATGGGCCCGAGGAGTTCTTCAGTGTTCGACATTTGTCGGCTATTGNTCCAGAAACGCGTACCAGTAAGCAAGGCGGCGGTCCACTTCTGCGTCTCCTGGTGTTCCCGTGCTAATCCGCCGTTTCATAGCTGTTTTAAGGTTGAATACCGAGAGGGCATCCTTGGTTAACTTATTATCAATGCTGGCTAACTCGCGTTGAGTGAGCTTATCGATACGCTTATTCTTTGATTCAGCCATAGCGATTACTTTACCAACGACGTGATGCGCTTTACGAAACGGCATACCTTTGAGCACCAGCCAGTCTACTAAATCAGTTGCAAGTAGGTTCGGGTCCTTTACAGCTTTCGTGCAGGCTTTGATGTTGACCTTTGTATCCCGCAGCATAGCGGCTAGGATAGTAGTCGTAGCACGTACAGTATCCACTGTGTCAAACAGTCGTTCCTTATCTTCCTGCATGTCACTGTTGTATGTGAGCGGGAGGCCTTTGAGGGTGGTGAGAAGAGAAACGAGATTACCTACCACTCGGCCAGTTTTGCCACGGGTGAGTTCGCATATATCCGGGTTCTTTTTTTGGGGCATTAAGGATGATCCCGTAGTGTAGGCATCGCCNATCGTTACGAAGCCGAACTCTGCGCTGCTCCAGAGCACCAAATCCTCACAGAGGCGCGATTGGTGCACGGCCAGTAAGGCCGAAAGGCTACAGAATTCCACTACAAAATCGCGGTCGGAGACACCGTCCATGGAATTCTGTGTGACCATGGGCTCTTCATGTGCATCCACAAAGCCAAGTTCGCGTGCAACAAATTCCCGGTCCAATGGTAGCGTGCTGCCGGCAATTGCGCCGCTGCCCAGCGGGCAGACGTTAACACGAACCAGACAGTCCAGTAGTCGTTCGTAATCACGTTCAAGCATCTCCACATAAGCTAGCAAGTGATGGGCTAGATAAACTGGCTGCGCCCGTTGCAGATGCGTGTAGCCGGGGATTAGCACCTTGCGGTTGGCTGCCCCCAACTCGATTAAGGCGTGCTGNAAGTCATGAATCTCATTAGCTAATTCACATATTTCCTCCCGCAGCCACATCCTTGTATCAAGCGCTACTTGATCATTGCGTGAGCGCCCCGTGTGAAGTTTTGCTCCGGCTGGTACACGCTCGGTTAATGCTGTCTCGATGTTCATGTGCACATCCTCGAGCTCTGAACGCCACTTAAACCGGCCCTTAGCAATTTCGCCTCCGATGGTTTCAAGTCCGTCCACAATCGCCTCCATTTCGCGTTTTTTGAGCAGGCCCACATGATGTAACATACGGGCATGGGCTATGGATCCGGCTATATCATGATGGGCAAGGCGTGTGTCGAACTTCACCGAGTTGGTGAAAGTGTTGGCTTCAGCTGCTGGCCCGCTTGTAAACCTTCCGCTGCGCGCGGTGACTTTATTGGATTTATTTTTTCCCATCAGAACTAACCCACTCTGCCCCGATTGGCTCCGAAAGTCACGTCGCTAATGGTTCGTCGTCGACTTACCGTTGGTCAATTTATGTTGTTAGCTCAATGAATTGGAGTGTAGGTGACGCATGAGAAAAATCTAAAATCGCTACTGAAGCTGATGAATTGTTCCTTGGCTGACTGGCTGATCCGGGATTGATATACCAGATTCCGCTGCGATGGTCATCAAATGGTACATGAGTATGTCCGAACACCACAATGTCTGGTTGATCTGAATTGAAGATAGCTCGAACCTTTTGGGAGGGAAAGTCCACATCCACAATATGGTGGATTATGATTTTAATCTCCTCAAATTTCTCGAGCCTAGTCTCAGGTAATTGAATTCCATAATCAGTGTTGCCCAATACCGCGTGTACTGGTGCGATAGCTTCAAGTTCGGTGACCACATCCATTGGTCCGACATCACCCGCGTGCAGGATGCAATCNACTCCTGCCAGCGCCGCATGCACTGTATTGGGTACCTGACCGTGGGTGTCGGAAATAAGACCGAGTTTCATACGGGGAGTTTACGGCTTGNNTGCGGTCAAATCCAGTTCCCACGACTGATCGCATCTCTGGGCGGCGTGAGGGGTGTTAACGCGTTGGAAGCCGAACTGTTGGTACAGCGCTACGGCTTCTACAAGCACTTTAGNGGTCCCCAGAGTTATTTTGGTGGCACCNAGAACGCGGGCTTGGTGNATGGCGTTTTCCAGNAACAGTCGCCCCCAGCCGCGGCCGCGGTAGGCTTGTCGCAGGTACATTTTGCGCAGCTCCAGCACACCTTGCTTCTTAAGATCCTCGGGTAAGAGTCCAACGGAGCCGACGATTTGACCTTCCCATTCCAGCACGGCGAACCAGCCTTTTTGATAGAAGTGCTCGAGATCATCGAGATCGGAGTCGGTATTGGCCGGTTCGGGGAACAGTTTGTATTCGCGTAAAATCTCAAAGACCATCGCCCGCACAGCGGCACTATCGGCTCGGGTGGCGGTGCGTAATGTAGGAAGTTCCTTTTGCATGTGGCCGCTAGATGATAAGCCAAAGGCAGCGCAAGGCAATGGCGGGCGACTTATTTGAAATCCTGCACGAAGACGACGGCCTGTTAGTGATCAACAAGCCCGCAGGATTGGTGTGTCATCCAACCAAGGGTGATGAGCGTTCCAGTCTTGCTGGCCGATTGCGTTTATATCGTGGTGCGGAAGAGCCGGTGCATTTGGTTAATCGACTGGACCGCGAAACGAGTGGGGTTGTGTGCGTGGGTAAGACGGATACGGCGGCGAGGGAACTGAGGCAGCTCTGGGAAAGCCGCGCGGTAGAGAAGCAATACTGGGCGATTGTTCACGGGCACCTAACGGAGGGCGAGGGGGTAATTGACGCGTCGCTGGGGGCGGATGAGACGAGTGAGGTGGCGGTGAAGAATTGCGTGCGGCCTGACGGACATTCCTCGCGTACACGGTTNTGGGTGCAGTGGCGGTTTGAGCGGGCGGAGGGAAAATTCAGCTGGCTACGTGTGTCGCCGGAGACCGGTCGCAAGCATCAGATCCGCATTCATCTGCAGCATCTGGGGCACCCGATCGTGGGTGATAAACTGTACGGGTTAGATGCGTCATTTTACCTGAAACTCGCTAAAGGTGAATTAACTGAAGCGGATCGGCGACGATTGATTCTTGAGAACCAGGCGCTGCACGCGCACACGGTGCGGTTTGTTTGGCGCGGCCGCGAATGGGAGTTTGTGGCCGAGCCTGCCGATGAGTTAGTGGACTTCATTGAAACGGTTAATGACAAAGAGGAGGAGCTTTACTCAGAATAGCACAGTGACGGTACAAACATTGACATCTTAGCAGGGCATATTAGTATACTGTTACCGATGGCCCGTTCGTCTATCGGCTAGGACACAGCCCTCTCAAGGCTGAGAGAGGGGTTCAATTCCCCTACGGGCTGCCAACATAGAGCAAGGAGTAGTAAAATTTTTCNAACATCACCCCTATGGCGCCACAGCTATTTCAGATCATATTNAATCCAACCAGTACAGCAGAGATGNCATCAATGCCGAAGGATTTGCAGCTTCAGATTTTGGGTGAGTTTAGAGGATTACCCGATGAGGTAAGAGCATCTGGCTTTTATGGGCGACTGGAAAGTGGGGTAAAGACATTGCATCGTTATCGTGTGGGAAATTACCGTGTATATTTTGAGTGCTGCGAATTAGGAGTTGTGGTTCACCGTATTTTTTCACGTAACACTCTTAAGGACTTTTTCTTCCGAAATGTCCAGATGACTCAGGATGAAGATGAGGCGTTAGCTGAAAATCCTGAATTTTGGGCGATGATTGATGAGGCGGCAACCGTCTCTCAGGAAGATAGCTAATTCTGATCCTGTCCCAGTTCGACATTCCAATACGCAACATCTATGAAGTGTTTCCAGCTCTCAGGAGTNTTCATGCCGAAGCTGACCTGAATGAATGGCCGCCATTGCGGTTTTTTTGGTTCTTTCAAGAGTCGTAAACCTGCCTCAGAAGGTGTTCGGTTTCGTTTCCGTGTATTACAACTGATGCAGGAACAGACGATATTCTCCCAGCTGGTAGGGCCGCCCCTTTGCCGCGGAATAACATGATCAAGATTCAATTCGCGTCGATCAAACGTTTTGCCACAGTATTGACAGGTGCTCTTATCCCGTTCGAAAATATTTTGTCTTGTGAACTTAACTTCCTGCTTAGGGAACCGATCGTAACCCAGTAGAAGAATTACTCGCGGTACTCTCATTCGAAACGAAACGGTGGAAATAAATTCTTCTTCGGGCTCTATCTCGGAGAAGTCAGTCCATTCCCCAAAGTCAAACGTGTGAAAATCCCCCGAGGAATCGTTATAGACTACCTGCGCGTTGCCAGTGAACAACATGCTTAGCGCACGACGTACTGAACATACATTCACCGCTTGCCATAAGCGGTTCAGAACCAAGACACGTTGTTCAAGAGCGCTATGCATAATCTTTTGAGTAAATGAATTTAGCAATGGTCCATTACGATTGTCAATCGGAGTAGGCTAACAATTCATTAGCGGACCACCGAAAGCTTGATCGTCACCTGTATTTTTGGTATCAATTTTGCATGAGGAGATGGGGGATCGGGCTTCTTAGCCTATTAGTGTGCGTGCGTTATGCTTTCGGGGTAGAGTTGCCCGAGAAACTTTATTTTGAAGGCAATCAATTGGCCAAGGATGGCCTCATACTGGACTATCGAAAATCCAAGGCCGAGGCGATAGCAAAGTATCTTCAAGCTCGAAAGTTATTTGTTCAAATATTGAATCGATACCCGACTTGGCAGACCGAGTCCGGCTTGGTTCAGAAAAAGTTAGAAGAGTTGGACGCACGCTTGAAACCCCTGCTTTTAACTGAAGGAATATCACCAGATTCAATTCTTGGTTCTCCTGGNAAGCTTCAGGCTAAAGTTGCCCCACCCCTACCCTCTGCGGTGCCGGCTTCGCCCGCAAAAGGGATGTCNCTTGATGAAGAGATTGCTGCATTGCAAGCTCTGAAGGCAAAAGGGGAAACAAAACTTCCTGCCGGGTTTGGTAAGAGTAATCCATCCACGGTTGCAGGGTCATCGCCGAAGATAGCTAAACCATCAAAGCCACTTTCACTTTCNCAAACAGAACAGCTGGCACGTATGCAACTTGAAAAAGAGCAAGCTGAGCGAAGTTTGCAGGATGAACAGCAGAAGAGATTAAATATGGAGGCAAGCTACAAAGCCCGGTTGCGAGCAGCCTTGGCTGCTCGTCCTAAGTCGCTGGAACCCGGGGAGATGGCTAAGCAGGTAAGTGCCAATCAGGCTCTACAGAAAAATTACGAATTTCTAAAGGTTCAGAGTAAGCGAGGGGAAAGTGATTTACTCGATGCTTTGGATGAGCTGGAGAAGGCTCGTAAAGAGAACGAGTTTTTGCGTGCTAAATTTCGTGAGTTGCAGACTGAAAACCAGAAACTTCGGCGTGCACTTTTAACCCCACGTTAAATATGCGTATCACTGGGGGGCAATGGTTAAATCAGTCCATTGCTGTTCCTGCAGGTCACGGGGTGCGACCTACTCCGGATAAAGTTCGTCAGGCGATCTTCAATAGTTTAGGGCCATGGGTTAGTGGACTTTCTGTTTTGGAGCTTTTTGCCGGGAGCGGGACTTTAAGTTTTGAATGTCTTAGCCGGGGAGCTGAATCTGCATTGGCTGTGGAGTTGAGCGCCAAACACGCTGGATATATTCGTCGCAACAGCGAGAGGCTCAATGGAAACATCGAAGTGCGTGTGCAGTGTGCTTTGCAGTCTACTAGACAATTGGCAGAATCAGCGCGCACCTTTGACTTCATCTGTGCTGATCCACCCTATGGGGTAAAAACGACTTCAGGACAGCGTTCTGAAAGTTGGGCCCAAAGGCTTCTTGATGATTCAAGCCTTGTAAAAATTATGAAGCCCGAAGGCTTGCTGATGCTGGGTCATACCAAGCGCGATGTGATTGAATGGGCCTTGCCCTGGTGTGAGTGCAAGACGCTTAAGCATGGGGATACTTGGATTAGGTTCTTTGAGCTTTCTGCAGCTGCGTAAGGGCAGATACAGTATTGATAATCGGGTATAGTCGCTCGAAGTACCATAATTTGGCGAAGTAAAAACCGATTGGAGAAGCTTGTGTCCAGTTACCGGATTCGACTTTTTCTATTAACCACACTGCACCGCGGTTACGCGCTTTTTCCAGCTTCAATTGAGTCTCATCATCTTCCTCGGTTACTTTCGCTAAGGCCTCCAATGCCAGAGCGGTTTCTTCAATGGACGGCTCACCTCCTTTGAACCCGCTCCACGCACCATCTTCACCTTGTATTTCAAGGAGCGCATTCTTAGCCCGTGTTACACGTAAGCCACCACCGGGTAGCGCTTTTTGCTCTGGTTCAACAAGTGCCAGAAGTACTTTGGCGGTTCCATAGGTCCAATTAATTTGCTCTGGNGCATGCTGGTTGCCAAACCATAAAGGACTCCAGCCATCAAGCCCTGCTCCCTCACTTTGAGCAAGGTAACGGGCCGCATTATGAAGAGCGGNATCAAGTCGGGGAGTCAGTTCGGGGAGNTCATCGCGCCATGCGAGCCANGCTCGGATTGTGTGTGCGGTGAGATCCGGGCTGGACCTATCGAAAGGCAGGTTAGTCCAGCCTCTGCAAAAGGTGGGAATGCCACCATCTCGGTTCTGTAGATCAAGCAGCCACTGACATCCGGATCGGGCAGCTTCACGCGTTGTGTCGTTAATCTCTCCCAATTGTTTCAGGGCAAGCAATGCCCCGGGAGTATCGTCTGCATCGGGAACGCCACCGGGAAGGTGAATCCAAGACCAACCCCCGGGAGCAGCATTGGTAAAGGGATGTACTTCCTTAAACTGCTGTTTGAGTAGCCAATTACGTATAGGAGTCCGGTTGGCTTCCGGCAGTGCGTCACCAAGAGCATTGACTGAAAGTGTTGTAACCCATGTGGCCAGGTTGGTGTCGATAGGCCAACTGCCATCAACGCGAACGGATTCTTTAATGAATTTAATCCCNTTGTTAGCGACCGGGTGGTTTCCAAGTCCGCAACTGGCAAGGCTCATGGTAACGAAACTGGTGAGGGGAGTGGCTTCGAGAAATCCACCATTACTCGGCTGTATATTTTCCAGAACCTTCAGAGTTTTCTTGCGGGTGACTATACGCAATATACGGGTAATGGGATTCCATGTTGGCTGGTGATGATGACGGCATTGGCCGATAGCGATTAAAGCCGGTAGTGCATAGCTAACCACCGGCAGTTGCAAAGCCGCAAACCATGTTCTAGGTAGTGCGGCCAGTTCGAAGGGGAACGGGATAACATCTGACCAGTTGGCTTTTCCGGCTATGGCACAGTGCGTTAGGATAGGGACTGAAAAAGTACGATCCTTGCCATAGCGTTTGATGATAGCAGGTACAAGTTCTTTCCGCGTGGTTCCTCCGGCGGTTTTTGAGAGCCATTTGTTTGCTGCAATTAAGGTATCCTTGTATTTCTTTTCTGCCTTAGGGATGGCATGAAAGACAGCCCAGCAAAGAGTGGTAGTAGAAATATTGCTGATACTTTTTACGGTATCACCCCAACCTCCATCATCATTGGCGTTATCGGAAAGCCACTGAAGACCGCCTTGGATTAATGAATCATGGTTTTCACCGGTTTTTTCCTGAACCAGATGGAGTGCCATAATGGCAGTAGCCGTGGATAGTGCACTACTTGAAAGCTCACCGGTCCAATAGCCTTCTGATTTTATTTCTGAAAGTAGCTTTTGACGCGCAGTATGCAGTGCAGAATCAAGTCTTTGTGGGTCAACACTCACTATTTTGTGCCAGATGACGGTTTGCGTTTTTCCTCAAAGAAAGTCTGCAGGAGGCTGCGGCAATCGGGTTCCATAATGCCGGAGGTGATGTTACATTTGTGNTTCAGTGAGGGGAATTGCAGTATATTCATTGCCCCTCCCGCTGCCCCCCCTTTGGGATCGGGGGCCCCAAAGACGACTCGGGCTAATCTGCAATGGACAAGCGCGCCTGCACACATTGGGCAGGGTTCCTTGGTAACGTACAAAGTACAATCGGTCAGGCGCCAATCACCAACGGCGGCTTCAGCAGCTGTGAGGGCCAGCATTTCCGCATGGGCGGTGGCATCATTCAGCATTTCCACCTGATTCCACGCGCGGGCAATCACNCGGCCATTACGGACGATGACCGCTCCAACGGGTACTTCATCGGCTTCATAGGCTTTCACGGCCTGTCTTATGGCATCTTGCATGAAATACTCATCACTTTGAATATCGATGATGGGTTCCTCATTCATGATTGTGCAGGATTGGACTGGAGCACGGTCCAATCATCGGGCTGATCTTTTGTGCACAGGCAATTGGCGGCGAAAAATCCTCCTCGATGTTGCCAGAATAGTGGCCAAATTTTTTCGCGATCGGTACCGGGTAAGGGCAGAGTCTCAAGTTCTAATGGGGTGGCCCACCGAAAAGCCCCTTCCTCATGCTCGGGGGGGAGTTCGGTGAGGCGTAATTTGATTTCAAAGAGGAACATGAGCCAGTGAGTGGTGTTCTGATATCCTTGTTCACTGATGACACCCGTTAAGTGCAAGTCCTCGTAGGCGAGCAGCATCCCGGTCTCTTCTTTGGCTTCCCGTATAGCGCAGGCATGTGGGCTTTCGCCTGAATCGGTTTGGAGTTTTCCTCCAGGCGGACTGAAACAGCCTTTGTTTGGATCATGGTTTCGTTCAATCAAAAGCACCTGATCTTTTTCGTCAAAGATGTAAAGCAAAGTGGAGATGCGATAAGGGAGAGACACAGCGGTGAGTGAAACAACGAACAGAAAAATTTCCCAGAAATTTCGGGTACGATAATGACTTTTCAGTGAAATTAAACATGTGATTTTCCTGTGAACAATTAGCAGTTGGTTTTGTGATGAATTAATTTAAAACCGCGCTCAACGTTTGGAACGCAGCCCAGGTGAAACCCCTAATGACTGATCCAGAGAGACATTGTCNAGGCCNAGCAGCCTGCATTCACTGACTCTCTTAACTCTTCGTTACACCCTTACTTTTAAATTCTCCATGAAAAACGAGAAACTACTGACTCTACTTAAAATCCTCGGTGTCTTTACTTGTCTTTATCTATTTTTGATTGGGATCGGAGGTATGGGAGCGGCCTTTAAAGGTGAATTTAAGGATACTGCAGCTAGGCTGCTGGAGGCTACTAAGTCGCCTATCGTGGGGTTGTTTATCGGCATTCTGGCAACCACAATTGTGCAGAGTTCCTCCACTACAACTAGCCTGATTGTGGGTTTAGTGGCAGCGGGTGCCGTCGATTTNGGAGGTGCCATCTTCATGGTTATGGGCGCCAATGTCGGGACCACGGTAACGGCCAAGATTGTTTCACTGGGGCACATTACCAGTAAGGCGGAATTTCGAAGAGCATTTTCGGCGGCGTCATTGCACGATACGTTTAATATCATCACCGTAGCTATCTTGTTACCACTGGAGCTCGCTTTTGGATTCCTTAAAACTGCAGCAGGATATTTAGGCGCTATTTTCATTGATGTTACGGGTGTGACAAAGCCTGAGAATTACATGAAGAAAGCCACCAAGCCCGTTATTGAATGGATGGGTGATGTGCTTAATGGAGAGGGCTGGTTATTGGTGGTATCCATATTGATCACATTTTGCATGCTCTTCTGTATCGGGAAGCTGTTAAAGAGCTTGGTGCTGAAAAAACTGGAGGCCTTTTTCGATGCTTACTTGTTCCGTAATGCCGGTATCGCCTTCTTGGTAGGCATTTGCCTTACTGTGTTGGTTCAGAGCAGTTCGATCACCACGAGCCTGATCATCCCGCTGGCGGGTGCCGGAGTGTTGCGTTTGCGTCAGATTTTTCCGTTCGACATCGGTGCCAATATTGGTACGACCATGACGGGTTTGTTGGCCGCCTTGGCCGCCGCCAGTGCGGTGACCGTAGAGCCAGGGCAGTCAGTGCCACCAGAAATTGTGGCGGGGGCCACGGTGGCCTTTGCACATTTTTTGTTTAACTGCACGGGGGCACTGGTATTCATGCCTTACGCCCCCATTCGGGATTTTCCAGTGAAGATTGCCGAACGGATTGCAGAATTTTGTTTACGTAACCGGGTGATTCCAATCGTGTTGATCGTCCTCGTGTTTTACCTGATCCCCATTGCTGTGACATGGTCAACCGTTTCCGGTGCACTGAAAGGTGGAAAGGGTAAAGAGGAACAAACGGTGCCAGACAAGAGAGGTGACAATGGGACTCAACAACGAGATAGAAATGCAACGGACAGCAATGCTACAGAATCAGGCGAATAGATTCGCCAATTAGAGAGAGATTGTTTAGGCTCAACGCTTATGTGGAAAGAAATCATCAGCATTTTCAAAAAAGACAACCTCTATCAACAAGCGTTTGAGGAGGCATGTGAAATGCTTGATACCGACGGCAGGATGTACACCGCCTCCATCGAATCTCTCCGTCAACACGACAGTGCAGAAATTGATTTGGACATTTATGCACTCGACAAGGAGATCAACCGATCCGAGCGCGACGTGCGTAAAAAGGTCATGAAGCACCTGATGCTTTCCGGTGATACTCAGCTCAACTCCGGCCTGGCACTGGTGAGTGTGGTGATCGATATCGAACGCATCGGGGATTACACAAAAAATATTTACGACCTCGCACGCAGCCATCCCAAGCGCCTCAAGGCAGGGAGTTTAGAGGCGAAGTTACAGGAAATCGAGGCCCACATTACCGAGGTGTTTACCCACGCCATCGAAGCGTTCAAGGAGGGCGACGAGGAGCTCGCGCGGCAGGTGATGGAGGAATATAAGGAGGAAATATCCATCGATTGCGATGATATGGCGAGTGACGTCATATCCGGCAAGGTGAGTGATCTGGAGTCTCCCGAGGCGGCGGCGGTGGTGCTGTATGTTCGCTTTCTCAAGCGCATTGGCAGCCACTCCCGCAACATTGCCACCAGCATCGTCAATCCGTTTCACCGCATTGGATATCAGGAAAAAAAGCAACCCGACTCCGATACTGAAATCAAACAAAGCTAAACACTGAAGGATTGAGCCCGACTCGAGGTGTGGCACCCGCCTATGAACTGGCTACGGGGGAGTTGGTGATGAATAATCTACTCCTAAACAGAGATGTAACAATTTTTCCCTTGCCCTGTCACAGATTATTTTCNAACAATAACTGCAGTATATAAGTGTGTTCATCGAATACGGTAATGATAAAACTCAATATAACTNAAGCTCTTGGGGTTGGANTANTGGCCAGTGCTGCNGCCTTTAATGCCGAAGCTGGAGACAATGCGAGCCTTCTAAAAAAGCTCGTTGAGAAGGGTGTGATTACTCAAGCCGAGGCCGATGTGCTCGCCGAGGAATCCAACACCGAATTCAACAACAGCATGCCCAGTTGGGTTAACAGCCTCACGCTCAAGGGCGATCTGCGCTTGCGCTATGATCATACCAAGGATAGCAACTCTGCTGGGGATGGCGCCAATGATCGCTGGCGTTATCGATTTCGCTTCGGCGGCACGGCCGATATGAATAACGGCGTAAAAGTCGGCTTCCGCTTGGCGACGGGAGGCGAAAATGGCGATGATGATATTGGTTCCACCAACCAAACTTTTAGTAACGGGTTTGCCCGCGATACCATCAGCCTCGATCAGGCATGGGCCTCCATGGATATTGGGGAAGTAACCTTCATTGGTGGCAAAATGCAAAACTTTGAAAAGACCAGCTGGAAGGTCTCTAAAGTCCTTTTTGATGGCGACATCACTCCGGAGGGTTTGGAAGCCCATTACAGCACTACCGCCGGTAGTGTAGATGTAGGTTTCCATGGAGGTGCTTATTTGATCAATGGTGAGAAGAAACACGCCTCTACGAACATGAACGCCATGTACATGGCGCAGGTGACGGCTAGCTCTTCTCTCAATGCTACCACCAACTGGGATCTGGGCTTGGGCGTTTACACGGTGGATGACGGTGGTCTCAGTCAGGCAGGGGCATCAAAGCGTACCGGTAACAGCTCAGGCGTGGGATACACGCCGCTGTTTATTGATGGTGCGTTGAGCTTCAAAACCGGGCCAGGGGTCAAGATCTACGGGACGTGGGTCAACAACCAGGAAAGCGCTGCGAGTAAGGACACTGGTTTTGCCACCGGCGTCAAATTGGGCAGTGCCAAGAAAGCGGGTCAATGGGAAGCCAGCCTGGGGTACCGGAGCATTGAGCGCGATGCCATCTGGGATGATCTCAGCGACTCGGACTTTGGTGCCTGGGGAGCCAATACGGCGAACTCGTATGGGGCCGGCACCAATGTGGAAGGATTCCGGTTACAGGGTAAGTACATGATTTATGATAATGTGCAGGTCGCCCTGACAGTTTATGATACTCAATCTGAGGACGGCACGGATGATGAGAGCAATAACCGCATGCAGGCGGATTTTATCTTCAAGTTCTAGGTTGTCCTGTTAGACAATCACGCGACGGCCCGGGGAATCCGGGCCGTTTTTTTGTGNGCTCGCGTTGTTCCAAANNTGGGCTGTCGTGAGCGTGATTNAGTGTGTTNAGGNGTNAGGCGGAACTTTGCCTCTCCCGACCATGGGAGGGGCGAGTTCCATCACGNTNCNGTTTTGAGACAAAAAACGCCCCGGTTCATAGAGCGTTTGGTAATTCTGGATTTCCCTCCACTTACTTGCCCACGCAGTAGAGCTTGGTGTTGGTGCGGATGAAGAGTTGATCACCCGCAATGGCGATGCTGGAGCGGATTTGGTCGTCTCGCGATTCGCCCATCTCGGTGCGGTGCAGAATTTTGCCGCTCTTGGATTCGAGCACGTACACCTCGCCACCGTGGTTTTGCAGGTAGATTTTGCCGTCGGCTGCGGTGGGCGAGCAGCGGACGAGTTTGTTACTGTTCAAATCGGTGGTCCAGAGGATTTTGCCGGTTTTGGGTTCGCAGGCAGCAATGGTCTTGTCGCGCCCTTCGCCGTACACCACAAAGAATTTGCCTTCATAATAAAGCGGCGTGGCTACGTCGCTGGTCAGGATGTCTTTGTTATTGCTGATCTGACCTTCGCTCTTCCAGATGAGGTCGGCGCCCTTGTCAGGATTGAAGGCGTATACGGGTTGTTTCTTAGGGGCGCACACGAGCACGACACCATCGCCGGCCACGGGCGAAGGGACGAGCCGCCACCATTGTTCGCGGTGACCGGGGTTCCAGGTGCCCGAGCGCCAGTTTTCCTTACCGTTATCAGGATTGTGTCCGGTGAGCACATCGCCGCCCGCGATCAGGAGTTCGCCGTTGTGCGGGATGATGGTGCCAAAGGATTCAAGGGATTCCTTGTTGGCTTCGCTGGGACGCACGTGTTTCCAGAGGGTCTTGCCGGTCTTGGGTTCCATAGCGAGTATGAAGGAGGGGTTGTTCGCCTTGCCGCGACCGTGCACGGGTTCGTCGCGTTGCAGCACGGGCAGGTAGAGCTTATCCTCATAGAGTGTGGGCGTGGCGGAGAAGGTCCACTGGAAGGTGAAGTCGCCGTAGTCCTTCTGGATGTTACGGGCCCAGAGTTTGTCGCCCTTCATGTTGAACCCGACGAGGTCGCCGTTGCCGTAAAAGAATACCACGGTCTCACCATCGGTGACGGGTGAGGGCGAGGCGTAGGTGCCGCGGTTGTCGAGGCGGTAATCGGCCCCGTCGCCGTTGGGCCGGTAGCCGCTGCCGGCATTGCGTTCCCACATGGTCTTGCCGGTTTTGCGGTCGAGACAGAGCGCAAGCAATTGGCCCTTGCCGCTGGCGGCGTTCTCAATGCGTGCAGAGCTCAGGAACACGCGGTCACCCAAGATGATCGGCGTGCCGGCGCCAGGGCCAGGCAACTCGATTTGCCATGCAATGTTTTCAGTTTTGGAAAACTTCACGGGCAGGTTATTGCTGCTGGTGGCACCGTTGTAATTCGGGCCGCGCCAGTTGGGCCAGTCTTCGGCCAGGGCGCTGACACCTAGGCTGAGGACGGTGATTGTGAGGATGCTATTTTTGATCATGTTGGAT
>PBEJ01000015.1 GCA_002719595.1 Verrucomicrobiales bacterium | reverse complement strand
CTAAAAAAATAAAAAACAGAATAGGCATAATCCCAGGATCATCAAATAACCCCATTAAATGTTGGCCCACTGAAAATTGGTGCAAGCTGATTCATAAGTTGACTAAATGGAACAATAAAATTGAATGTTGCATATACGGCACTCCTAACGATGCGATGACATCCATGGTTCTATCAGATAATCAAAATATTACTGTCACAGATATGAGAGGGAAAACCAACCTAATCCAATTAATCGATGAATTTAATAAGTGCAGTCTAGTAATTGGAAATGATACGGGGGCAATGCATCTTGCAAACGCGATAGGAACTCCGACAGCCACATTGTTCGGACCCACAAACCCATTGGTAACTCGTCCTTTTCTTGAAGCTCCAAAAATTATAATTCAACCGGAAAACTGCCCACCTGAAGGCGGAACTTCAATACATAATATTTCAGTTAGTGAAGCCATTACAAAAATAAAAGATTTGCTTTGCTAACTTCTTAAATCCAATTCCCATTGGATTCTCATATCTTGATAAGATCAATCAACTAAGCTTAACTTGATGCAAGTGAAGATAACCGATTTAACGGATCAACTGATTGCCTCCTACGCCAGCGTGGGCGGTATAAATCATTTAGATGGTACGAATCTACCCTGCAAAAATGGAATTGTCGGTATTACCAACGATCTATTACAATTACTATTTCCCGGGTTTTTTGATAATAAAATTACGCACTCTTCTGAAATTAAAATGGAGACTGCATTACTAATGGATTCAGTAGCCGGCCGTTTGGAGGACGAAATCAGTAAAAGTATCTCTTACAACCCACCAAACGAAACATCAGAAAACAATACCCGAGGGGAAGCAAAAGAATTAACGCTACAATTTCTGTCTCAACTGCCAGCCTTAAGAGAAATATTAACAACCGACGTTGACGCGGCTTTTGATGGAGATCCAGCTGCAAAAAGCAAAGAAGAAATCATTGTCAGCTATCCTTTTATTGAAGCTATTTCAGTACAACGCATGGCTCATGTGTTATACAAATTTGAGATCGCTTTGTTACCCCGAATAATGACCGAATGGGCTCACACACGCACTGGAATGGATCTACACCCGGGTGCAAAAATCGGCGATCACTTCTTTATCGACCACGGCACTGGCTGCGTCATTGGGGAAACCTGCGAAATTGGCAATCATGTAAAACTTTACCATGGTGTCACTATTGGCGCTCGCTCCACTTCTGAAGGGCAACAATTAGCTGGGGTCAAAAGGCATCCCACCATCGAAGATAACGTTACAATCTACCCTGGGGCAACAATTCTTGGCGGAGAAACAATTATAGGCGCACATAGCACCATCGGAGGCAATGTCTTCATCATGGATAGTGTTTCCCCCCATTCCCTAGTAATTTATGACGGACTAGATATGCGGGTTTTAGATAAGCAGGAAAAGAGGAAGGCCTCTGAGTTCCAAATCTAGCTGAACAACTCTCGAACTGGCCTGCCCGTATCACATAGATATTGTGGCCTACCGGTGGTATCCATAATCGTAACCTCGTTGGGGTTAAGCCCCAAATGTTGGTACATCGTTGCTATGATATCCTGATAATGAATAGGTCGCTCAGTACATTCTCCAGCGATTTTGTCTGTAGCACCAATCACCTGACCAGTACGAATGCCACCGCCAAACATAATTGCGGGCGACACACGAGGCCAGTGATCCCGACCACCCTTACTGTTCACTTTGGGTGTACGACCAAACTCGCCCCATGCCACCACTAACACTTCATCAAGCAACCCGCGTGATCGCAGGTCGACTTCCAGCGCAGCCAGCGCGTGGTCTACAATAGGCACAAGATTGCGCATGCGAGGAAAATTTTTAGAGTGAGTGTCAAAGTCGCTAATACTCACGCTGACCACCCGCACACCGGCCTCCACCAAACGCCGCGCCATCAGTAATTTACGCGCAGAGGTCGGCCCTTCGGCCGTGTAAAACTGTTCACCGCCAAACTTAATCTTCGGCGTGTACCGCTCGAGCATCTTTGGATGTTCTTTCGTTAGATCCAAGGCATCGGCAAGCTTGCCGGAGGTGAGGATAGCGACAGCCTGCTGATTGAACCGGTCCATCGCAAGCATCATACCGCTCTTATCCGTAGCGCGGCGGACCCCGTCAAACTGCTGCAGTAACCCCACGCGATCATCCAGCCGCTCGGCGTTCAAGTCGGCGAAGAGCTTTAGATTCACCTGATGATCCTCGCCGAGCCTCGACAGCTCGCCTTTCATACCCGTTTCCAACTCGCGCTTGAACAGGTGCGAAATATCCGGACGGAAGGGCTTGTACGCTGGGCCAAGAAAACCGGGCCGTGCACTGTTGCGCGCCAGTGGCCGACCCTGCATAAGATCGACAAACGCCGGCGCGTCGCCATTGGAACCAAGCAGGCGGTCCGCCACGCAACCGAGCGCGGGACGACCACCGATGCCACCGAGCTCCTTATTGTGATAACCACTCTGACACTGAAAGCCATCGTGTCGACCGGCAGAGCCGACGAGGGAACGAAGGAAAACAAAACGATCCGCCGCTGCCGCCATGCGAGGCATCAGCTCAGTGAGGTGAATGCCGGGCAGCTTGGTTGCAATACTGTTGAATTCACCACGCAATTCAGCGGGGGCCTCCGGCTTGGGATCGATCATGTCCATCTGTGGTGGACCACCGTCCAGATGAATGTTAATCACCGCCTTGGTTGAAGAGCCCCGGCCATTTTCCGCGCGCAGCAAATCAGCCAACGTCAAACCGCCAACCCCCAACGCGCCCGCCCGAAGAAAACTCCGACGCGTCACTCCGTCGCAATGGCGAATAGATGGCCCAAGAAACTCAAACATTACATCTATAAAATTCCACAAGGAACATATTTCTGCAAGATAAAGCGTTTAGATCAGAATCGGGCCACCCTTGATCGGCTTTCTCAATTCGGGCGGCAAGCCGAATTGTTCATCCACAAAACCATCCAGCCGGTCACGAGTTTGCTTGGAAAGTAATTCGTTTAGTTCCTCATCCACCCCACCGGCCAACGCCATAGGCAGGCCATTGAAAACCAAATCAGATCCGTCACAGAAGGCGTAGTAATGATACTCATCCTCACCCTCAATCGGTTTACCACTGATCAAGCAATGGGAAATCCATGGACCAACGTCAGTTCCATGATCCTTCATGAGCGATTCACCACGCTTCTCTATGTGATACTGATCCATATATGAGTTGATCCGTTCTAGGGATTCAGCTGACAGCTCCTCTTGCATCTTTGACCGACAAAGCAGGCACATCGCATACTCAAAAATTACCTCGCCACGGTGGAAGGCTTTATGAATCAGATATGGGTTTCCATCTTCCAACAGCAACTCGTTGCATATAGTACATTTTGTAAACGGCCCTTCCTCAGTAAAAGAATGAAACACCACTGGTAATGGAATGAAATTTGGTACAAAATCAAATTCCTGCATTTCATTATAATCATCTTTCTGATTTCCGGGCTCGTCACTCACAACACGAGAATAACGGTTGATTCGGAATTGTCGAGATTACCAACTGTTGATGAAATCGACTTGTTGATAAACTTAAGCACCCATATGGTTATGCCCAGTGGCTACGAGAATTACCGATGAACTTGGAAAACCCGACATGGCTTTTGAGAAATCACTTCGTCCCGAAATTTTTTCTGAGTTTGAAGGACAGGACAAGGTAAAGGAGCGATTGGAAATTGCCGTAACTGCTGCCAGTCAACGTAAGGAGCCCATCGACCATCTGTTACTCTCTGGCCCTCCAGGCCTTGGAAAAACAACTATCGCACATATTATCGCCAAAGCAAAGGGGGCTAATCTACGCACGACAAGCGGACCTACCATTGAAAAAGCTGCCGACCTAGCCGGACTATTAACGAATCTTGAGGAAGGTGATGTTCTCTTCATTGATGAGATTCACCGTATGCAAAAGACAGTAGAGGAATACCTTTATCCCGCGATGGAGGATTACCAACTGGACATCATTATTGACCAAGGGCCCAATGCCCGCAGTGTAAGACTGAATCTTCCACGATTTACTTTGGTAGGAGCCACCACTAGAAGTGGCTTACTCACCTCACCACTACTTACTCGTTTTCCGATTCGGGAACGATTAGATTATTATTCTTGTGAGCACATGAGTCACATTGTTTCCCGATCGGCAAACTTACTAGATGTAATAATCGATACTGAGGGAGCGAACCAGATTGCTCGCAGAAGCCGTGGCACCCCACGGATAGCTAATAATCTGCTGCGGCGGGTGCGCGACTACGCCCAAGTAAAAGCAAATGGAGCCATCACCAACCAGATTGCCGATCAAGCCTTGGCGATGTTGGAAATTGACAGCCACGGCTTGGACGAAATGGATAAACGTATTTTAGAAACTATTATAGTAAAATTTAGAGGGGGCCCCGTGGGACTAAACTCCATCGCAGCAGCCGTGGGAGAAGAAGCTGATACACTGGAAGAGGTCTATGAGCCCTTCCTCATCATGGAAGGCTATATCCAACGCACCCCGCAGGGCAGAACAGCCACTGAGCTGAGCTACCATAGATTAGGCCTGAAATTAGATGGCAGGGAACAACAAAACCTCTTATAAGCCTCCTGCGAACAACTCTTCCCTCTCTTTCCAATAGAAAACCCATGACAATTGGCCCTGTTTGCCGTTAAGTCTCACGCGGTTAATGCCTCAACGCAAAGACATACATTCAGTTCTCATAATTGGCGCAGGTCCAATTATCATTGGGCAGGCGTGCGAATTTGATTATTCAGGCACACAAGCCTGTAAAGCTATCAAAGAAGAGGGATATCGCGTGGTGCTGGTGAATTCAAACCCAGCCACCATAATGACCGACCCAGAGTTTGCTGATCGCACCTATATTGAACCGGTCACATCTGAGGCTGTGGAAAAAATCATCGTGCGCGAGCTGGCTGAAATGGAAAAGCTCGGGGCCGAGGGAAAGCTCGTGCTACTCCCAACTCTAGGTGGACAAACAGGCCTCAACACGGCCATGGAGCTCTTCCGTGACGGAATTCTAAAAAAACATGGTGTAGAGATGATCGGAGCCAAAGCCGATGCTATTGAACGAGGAGAAGATCGCGAACGCTTCAAAGAACTAATGCTCGAGATTGGCTTAGACGTGCCCACAAGCGGCATTGCTCATAGCATGGAAGAATCTTGGGCCATTGCTGAGAGGATTAACAAATACCCCCTAATCATTCGCCCTGCCTACACCTTGGGGGGCACCGGGGGTGGCATTGCATATAACCGGGATGAGTTTGAAGAACTGGCCAAAAAAGGTATCGACCTGTCACCGGTAAATGAAATCCTGATCGAGGAGTCTCTCATCGGCTGGAAGGAATACGAAATGGAGGTGATGCGCGATAAGGCCGATAACTGCGTAATCATCTGTTCCATCGAAAATTTTGATCCTATGGGCGTGCACACCGGTGACAGCATAACTGTAGCCCCCATCCAGACGCTGACTGATAAGGAGTATCAAATCATGCGAAACGCCAGCTTTGATATCATCCGAGCGGTAGGTGTAGAGACCGGCGGCTCAAATATTCAATTTGCCGTCAACCCCGATAATGGACGCATGATCGTCATCGAGATGAATCCCCGCGTAAGCCGCAGCTCCGCCCTTGCATCAAAAGCCACGGGATTTCCTATCGCTAAAATCGCAGCCAAACTTGCCGTAGGCTATACACTGGATGAAATTCCCAACGATATAACACGTGAAACCCCCGCTAGCTTTGAACCCACCATCGACTATGTTGTAACTAAAATCCCACGCTTTGCATTCGAGAAATTCCAACAAGCTGACCCCACGCTCAACACTCAGATGAAAAGTGTTGGTGAAGCTATGGCTATCGGACGCACCTTCAAGGAAAGCCTTCAAAAATGCCTTCGTTCTATGGAAATAGGGCGATCAGGTCTTGGTGGAGACGGCAAAAATTGGCGTATTGGTGGAGAAACCTATGGTGACCGAGAAATCCTTCCGCGTGAAATCGTCATCCAAAAACTAACCACTCCTAATGCTGAACGCATCTTTTACCTTCGTCATGGACTGCGGGCCGGAATGTCCGTCGATGAAATCTTTGAACTCACCGGAATCGACCGTTGGTTTCTCGTACAAATAAAGCAAATTGTTGACTGCGAAGAGGAACTCGCATCAACAGTAACATAAGCTTACTCTCCCCGCCCCTTGGACAGGACGGACACCACATACTTCTATGAGCGCTTTCGCGCAGTTGCCTCAGGTATCCTTGAGACTGGTTTTACGACTTTTCTACTACTCATTGCAGTAAAATGGTTTACCTTTGGAGCAACGGCTAAAGCCTTAATTTCAGCGGCTGGAGCACTCGGATTTCTTTTGGGACCAGCAGTCGTTTCACGAGTTGCTGAAGCGGGATGGACAACGGCACAAGCAGCTTCNAAGTTGATGCTGGCAGCCAGCCTTGGATTTTTAGTTATTTCAATAGTCGAAAATAGGTGGCTTTTCATTGCAGGAATTATTTTAACCACCACGATGGCAACAGCTGCTGTACCATTGGTAACCCAGATTTACCAAGAGAATTACCCACGCACCTCGCGAGGCAAGTTTTTCTCTCGCACAGCAATGATCCGAATCTCTAGCGCAGCGATCTTTGGCCTTGCAGCAGGATGGATCTTGAATAGCCACACCAATGAGAATCAGTTATCAAACTACCCGCATTGGCTTTTAGGAATATTTTCTGGNGCGTTGATAGTCNCTGCATTTTGCTTTTCACGCACCCCTGGCAAGCCTCTNGCCAAGGCCAAAGGTACTCACCCGTTTCGCTCATTAAGATTTGTAAAAGAGGACAAACTCTTTCGCCACATTCTTATCTGTTGGATGCTTTTTGGGNTAGGCAATTTAATGTTATTTCCCCTCCGTGTGGAATACCTCGCAAACGCAGGAGCCTATAGTGACGATTACACACTAAACTTTGAGCCCACCCCGGTCCATATCGCTCTGATTCTTGTCTTCATCCCCAACGCAATAAAACTAGTAAGCAGCCCTATTTGGGGAGGGTTATTCGATCGAATGAACTTTTTCATACTTCGAGTAGTATTAAATTTTTTCTTTGCGACTTCCTTAGTGATATTTTTTAACAGCGAATCAATGATCGGTTTGATCATTGCCGCAGTCCTATTTGGAATTGCTAATTCGGGTGGTGAAGTAGCATGGAGTTTATGGGTAACCAAATTTGCCCCCCCAAAACATGTGGCCGATTATATGAGCGTTCATGTGTTCTTTAATGGCATCCGGGTATTCCTCTCACCTTTCCTNGGATTTTGGCTGATCGGGATTATTTCAGCATCCAGTCTGAGCCTCTTCAGTGCAGGCATTATCCTTGCTTCTAGTCTCGCACTTCTCTCCGATTACCCTGCCGGGGAAAAGGCCAAAAGAGGCACCGCTCTTACCAAGGAAATCACCGATTAATACCTTTAGTCTTTGAGCAACCCCAGTAAATGATCACGACTTTCCTGAATGTTTTTGTATTTCGCAATTTCATCGGGCATTGTGCTAATTGCCATCCTCAGCCTATTCCGGCCTTCTTTATCGGCAGCAATCTCTGCCACAGAAATATTGAGTATATTTATCCCGAAGATTAGGGCTCTAGTTTTTGGNAAACGAAATAAAACCTGATCCTCCCGTCTTACCCATACTTGATTCAAATCATAGGGTGGTTTAAGTGAAGGTATTTCGCATTCGGGATGCTGATTCAACTCCGGAGACCGACTCAATCCCCAGTTCAATCGTTCCCATGCTACACCAGGCTTTATAGCTCTCAAAAACTTATCTATTTGGTCGCCCAAACGCTCATTTAAAGTGGGAACAGGCGTATGAATTTCATAAACCGTTAAACCTATTTTCTCTTCGGGACGCCAAGATGAGGGAAAACAAACAACACCTGCCTGAAACACTTCCTTACCCCGGTTATCAGTCAAAAGTACTATAAAATCCTGCTGCCAATGCAGCCCTAATTCAAGGCATTCCCCTGGCGATATCCCTGCCCATGCCATTAACTCTTCCACAGCTGCTTCGGCAGCCGGTTCCTGAAAAACATGCCGATCAGCATGATGTTTTATAATCTCTTTTCTTTGGCCTATGATGCTTTCATGATCAGCTGTTTTTTCAAAAAACTTTCGCGCCTCTCCCTTGCGAATTCCAAACTTAAACTCAAAGGGTTTATCGGAAAACAACCCTGACAATCCCAAATGTTTATCCATTATTGGGATTAAGCAAATCTACCAGACCCCGTCGGTTATTCTCACGATTACGTGCATCATAGAATTCGACGGGATTATAATCATCTGTAAGCAATCGGCCTTGTTGGGGGTTNAACGTTCGGCGCCCCTTCCACATCAGTGCCATTTCTTTCTGAATTTCTTGATGTTCGGAAAAAAACGGNCCCTCTCCACCAGCNGACTGATACCATTTATCCCACAATAAAAAAGATTCCTCTTCTGTTTTTGACTCCTTAAACATTTTTACTGCCTCAGCATCTGGCTCAGGAGAATGTTGTATTTGCAACTCCATCCCATTAGTAGCAACAAAAAATACATTCCCATAACCTGACGCGTGCACTGTGACCTTATTATCTCCAAAAACTTTTCTTANAGTTTTATCCAACGAAGCGGAAAAAAACTGCCGTTCGGGATTAGATTCACCGAAACTGTTAATGACTAGAACCCCATTTTCAGTGAGATGTGTTTTCATCTCCAAAAACGCTTCACGAGTCATGAGATGACTTGGCGAAGAGTCTCCTAAAAAGGCATCCAGTATAATTGCATCATAGGTTTCTTTTGATTGGGCCAAAAACTGGCGGCCATCTCCAATGGATAGATTGACTTTAGTTGAATCAAAAGAGAAATATTCTTCAGCCAAAGGGACCACAGCATCGTTAATTTCAACCACATCTGTTTTAATTCCAGCAGCAGCAAACTGCATAGGAACTACCCCTACTCCCATCCCAATACACAAAACCTTTTCAGTTTTTGGTGTGTAGGCATGAGCCAACCAACGAAGTGCTCCTGTAAACAATGATCGGCTTTTTTTTATTAGAGGATCATAAGTATTTTGAACCAGTTGGTCATTAAGGTATCTTCGTTCCACAAAAGAACCCCTCCGGTATTCGAGCACCAATAATTCACCATAGTTTGAATTAGCACGGTAAAGCACATCCCATTTTAAACCACCGTAATTCATGGTGTTTCCAAAATAACCCCGAATGCCGCTGTAGCCCATAATTATCGAGAGTCCAAGTGTCAAAATTATTACATTCATCCCCTGGCCTTTGTTCCAAAAGACGAAATAAATTATACTTAATACAATTAAAAACCCGGCTGTCATGAGCATAATAACTGAATTGGGTAAATGTGGAATTAACAAATAACCAATTAACATGGTTCCCAAGACACTACCCAAGGTGCTGATTGCTGAGAGACGTCCAACATTTGAACCAACATTTTTAACTGACTTGGTTAATAATCTAATGAGAAAAGGACCCGTCATCGCCAATAGTGCTAATGGCACAAGGAAAAGAAAAATTGAGGACAACAGGGTCGCCCAAGCCAATGGTAATTTTATGAGTTTTAAGCAAATTGGTTTTACCATGGGAACGGTCGCGGCCAAATACGCCGCTGCAGCTAGAATTGCATAATAGAGATGGCCCAATTTGGGCGACTTGTCTACCAACCATCCACCGGTATAGTACCCCAGAGATAATGCCACTAAAGTTACGGCAATTTGCGCCGTCCAGACAAAGTGGGAAGTTCCAAGAAATGGCGAAAGCATTTTAGCCCCCAGTATCTCAACAATCAAAATCCCCGCTCCAGTCATGGCAGCCGTAAAATAAAGAAAAATACGCAACCCTTTTGGAAGCTCCAGCGTTTCTTCAGACAAGATACTTTTATTTTTTTTCAAAGATTAGATATCTGCTAATTTATCCCATAACAGTGCACTCATTTGCGCACCTTTGTGAAAACAATCTAAATCAAACTTCTCATTGGGCGAATGCAGATTGTCGTCTGGCAACGCCAACCCTAACAATAATGAATCCGCCCCAAGCACTTTCTTAAATTCATTTATAATTGGAATGGATCCTCCTTCACGAAGCAACACAGGCTCATATCCAAATGATTCATGCAAAGCCTCCAATGCCACCTGTGCCATGGGTCCAGTTGGTGATACATAATATGCCTCAGCACCATGCCCCTCTTTGATTTCAAGTTTTACTGTAGATGGACACAATTTCTTCAAGTACTGTCGGAGCCCCCGATTAATACGACGAGGATTTTGCTTGGGAACCAACCGACAAGTGATTTTTGCACTAGCCCACGCCGGAACAATTGTTTTACTTCCCTCCCCCTGATAACCGCTGGTCAAACCATTTATTTCCAATGTTGGCCGCGCACTGCGCTGTTCGTGGTGCGTATAACCCTTTTCTCCATAAAGCTCTGGAACCCCCACCAGTTTTCGGTATTCCGCCTGATTAATAGGCAATCGCTTCATTTGTTTTCGTTCATATGCNGTGAGCTTTTCTACGCCTTCATAAAAATCTGGCACCGTAANGCGACCCTTATTATTTCGCAACGCTCCGAGCATCTGACAGAGAACCATTGCGGGGTTATCAACTGATCCNCCGTATATTCCAGAATGCAAATCTGCATTGGGCCCTCGCACAGTTACCTCCAATGCTGTAACTCCACGTAATGAATAGGTGAGCGCAGGGTGCTTTTTTGAAGGCATACCTGTGTCTGAAACTACAATCCCATCACATTTCAATTCGCGTTTTTTCTCGCGTAAAAAGTTCACCAAGCTCTCACTCCCCACCTCTTCTTCCCCTTCAATCACAAAAGTCAAATCACACGGTAAATCAGTGCCGGTCTGAAGGTAAGCTTCTACTGCCTTAAGGTGAGCAAAATGTTGCCCCTTATTATCTGTAGCTCCTCGGGCATAAACTGCACCTTTTCGGATTGTTGGCTCAAAAGGTGGACTAGCCCATTCTTCCAAAGGCTCAACCGGTTGAACATCATAATGACCATATATTAGGTAGTGAGGTCGCTTTCCAGCACGCTTTGGAGTAGTAGCCGTTACGATTGGGTGAAAATCGGTAGCATGCTTTTTTGCCCTTAAGCCTATCCTCCGGCAATGTCTAACTAACCAATCTGCCGTCGAACACACATCCTTTTTATGATTACTTTGAGCAGAAATACTAGGTAAACGTAGGTACTCACATAATTCCTCTTCGAAACGTGACCGATGAGTCTTAAGATATCGTGTAACTACAGGCATCCTGTGGCTATTATTGTAACAAAATGATGCACCCAATCAATAGCTAGTCGATAAATGGAAGAATACGGAGAATTTGAAATGGCAGCTTAACCGGAACAGCGAGTATTGTACCGGTAAGAATTCCCGTAATCATCGCTTTATCTGTCTCGTATTCAGGGTCACTCAAAGGACCTTTGATATTGATAAAACTTGGCAACTTCACGAATCCGTCTTTCTCAGTAAGTAAAACGTTATACTTATATGTTTTAGCTGCCAACTCAACCTCCACCTTTTGATCAACTGAGGTATCTATGATACGATCACTCATCTGCCCATCTCCCTCTGCCTTAAGCCTGATTAATGGCCCTGCCATCAGAAACTTCAATTCTGCCTTCTCCTCTTTTACCCTCAAATCCAATTCTGCTGAGTTAAAATGTGACTCCAGTAAATCAGGCATTCTTAATACTGTGGCAATTACACTGGTAATAAATCCATCTTCCTTGAAAGCCCAGTGTGAGCCTTCAATTTTAAGCGTTGCTGGCAATTCGGGATCTATACCCCCGGCGGTAAAAGTACGCCTGAACAACTCCCCGCTCAAAGCATCACCTTTGGCACGCAATTTTGCAGTAAGCCGACCCCATTTTACCTCATTTTCAGGGTGAAAGTGATTAATCACAGGATCAAGAGCTAGATTTTGGCAGCTAATATTTAAATCATAACTAATATTATAGCCCGAACCAGGGATAATGAATCCCTCAATCATTACTGGAGACTTCAATAGCCGCATTTGAAGGGGCAATAATTCTATCTTTCGTCCTTCCATTCTTACTCTGCCAGCAACCTCGACTGCATTAAGATCACTCCAAAAAAGACGCTTAATATCCAGATCAACCAATAATCTCTTCAATGCAAAGCGATCTTTGGATGTTTGATTGGAAGTATTTTCAAGCCCAGATTTTGACACTAAAGTATTTTCGTTCACTAAACCCATAATGGGATCAATATCCAAAGCATCAGAGTTTAATTTTAAACTCAGCACAGGTTTCATTATATCCGTCAAATCAATTGCCCCTGTTACGATCAACTGATTGGCGGCCCTTTCCGTTCTGGGAATACTTGCAACGAAATCCTTTATATGAAAAATCCGATCTTTCCCTACTGCGTCAATCTTGAAGCGTGAATCTAAATTCATTGAAGGCTTGTCAGAAACTTTAGATTTCAGCTCAAAACCCTTCAGTTCGATACCACCCGAAAATTTACCAGATCCTAATTTGGGAAATGCTAGCTCAGCTTGTCGTACCGATATTTGGCCAGACCGAATTTCTTTATTAAAGTTCCATTTAGCTAGCGCTGCTGTTGNAATTTCAGGACCTAAATCCATGGATCGTATGTTAATGNGGAAATCCTCTCCCTTTATTGACCCATTAACATCATATTGCGCAATTGGATTCTCATTCTGCATAATGGACCCGCTAAGATTACCAGATGAAATGATGACCTCTTCCCCGGAAAAGGTGCCAAGACCAATAATACCTTCAAAGGAATGCTCCATATCCAACGGGCCGGCAGGCCAAAACCCGTTGCTTTGGTTAAAATTCAATCCCTTTATACTCGCCCCCAATCTGCCCGATATTTCTCCATTAGAAATCGTTGCATTNGCCTCTAAACGANCCACTCTACCGGCATTCATTCGAAAACCTTTAAGCACGGTGTCAGGCAATAAATTTAGTACTTTATAGTCCAAATCATTTATTGTGATTTTAAAATCTCCCTTTTCAATTTCGGACTCATACTTACCGACGCTACTAACCCCCCCAATCTTTTGATCTCCGAGGGTAAATGTTACGTTTGCGGTTTCCGAATTAATACTCCAATTAGAATTTTGCTGTAGGTAATTGATTTTCATACCCGCTTCAAAACCGAGAGGCTGAGCGGGCAATCCCAAATTAGGAGCATCAAACACTATATTTTCACCATTCAAATGGCCCAATATTTGAATGGTCCCATTTTCATTGATGTCAATTTTTAATGGCTTGGAATTAGAAACCCTCCCAGAAACCAAATTAGCNGATCCTAATCGTTTAGCAAGCAACTGCCGGAGTAGCGTATGTGATATCTCGGTTTTNTTGAGTGTACATTTAAGGCGCCCAGTAAACGGGTTGTACTCTTCAATCGAACCAATTACCAAGGCATCTTCACTGTTCAAATCCTGACGATTAAGCGCTGCCAAATGAAAATTATTTATCACAGCCTTAANTTGCTCCTTTTTTCCCCANAGTAAGTTAACATCCACTTCAGAAAGTTTGGCATTAATTGGTTCTGACCAGTNGNTAATTACTCCTTTAGAAAGAGATATAGATCCGATCAATGAGGTTTTAGNGTCCTGATNACGACTGTGTTTAATTTGCAATGAAGCATCAGCTTTACCTCCGCGCAATACCCCCAAAGACACAANTTGATTAACCAGATTTAAGTCGACTTCCTTTAGAGTGAGATTATCCAAATGAAAAGTACCACCCCGAAAATCATAAATTCCCGTTGCATAAAATTGAGTCATCAAGGTATCAGCCGCTATATTGGCAGCAGCGTTGAAAGATTCTATCTTTAAGCGACTACCATCATTCAAACTTGCCTTAAATATTGCCCGAGTCGTAAGGTTAGATACAGAGTATTTGCTGACTCCCCCNGTAAGATTACGCAAAGATAACTCCCCCTCAAAATTTTGTTGATTTAGGTCACCAAATTTAAGCCCCAAACTTCCGTTGNAATCAAAAANACCTCTCTCGCAATTTACACCTATATTCGGAACCCATGCTGACAGGACTGGCAACTGTCCGGAAACCACCAATTTTCCCGATGCACTTTTTCTGTCAAAATCCATAAGAAACGGCCAACTGGCACTCAACACTGGATCTGCTTTGGACCCAAGTCGGGCGGTCAAACTTTTCACCGTTAGCGTTTTGAAATTTTCCAACTCACCTACAGACTTAACCTCTAACTTACCAACGGTAATTCCCTGATCATTAACGGGCACCTCTATGCCTGTTCCATCACCAGATAAAACAAATTCTATGTGACGACCCGCCCTTTCTGTCATCATATCTACCCTTAGATTGGCTCGCCCTTTGCTAACATAACGACCAATCCATGGCTCCCACTCTGTAGCATCAATATCAGTAAGAGAAATTTTCAATTTAGANTCCGGAGCCTCTATTTCTTTTTCGGCCCAAGACAGAATCATTGGTTTTTCCAATTTTCCATCCATTAATTNACGGTCCTTATTGCGGCCAACTAATTGGAACCGGCTGATATCAGCTCGGTTAGCAGCAAAGTCAACCTGAACGGAGTAATCAGCATTCAACTCCTCAAGTGATGGCATGGTCATTCGCCCGTAGTTCACATGGAAAGGTTTTGAATGAACTGACCCACTAAATCGAATCACCTTGCCGAACTGGGAAAGACTCAACTGGTTAGTGCTGTTGAGAACTGTTGATTGAAAATCAAGTTTAACTTTCCTTCCAATAAGATTCATTAGCTCATGATCAACACCATGCATTCCAACTTCAAGTTGAGCACTCCCTTCTTCCAGGTCCATCGGTCCACAAACTGTCAGTGACCCTAAACGATCGATTCCACGGTTGAGAAAAATAGAGAGCCGCTCAAGGCTATCGGGTCGTATTAGAGAATCCCAATCAATCTCTAGGTTTTGNACATAATCAAATTGTTCAGANGTCTGAAAGATTCTGGCTTTAGCNTTGGAGGCCAGNCGAAGAGGATTCCAATCCCTTGAAAAAACCAATTCTGTTTTAAGGGAGAGAGTTCCTTCAACCGAATTTATCGTATCATCATTGAACTCCTCAACATATTGAAATCCGGTTGAGAGATTTAATGTCCCCTCAGTCAAATCATTCCCAAACTCCTTAGCTTGTATCGAAAAATTTGAACCTATGATATTCTCTTTTTTGCCATTACTTAGTTGACGTGTAAAAAATACGCGCCCTCCGAATACTTCAATCTTGCCAAAATGTACTAGTGGTAGAGTTTCGGTTTCTTTTTTTGAAACACTGAAAAAGGGATCCAAATTTGTCTCCCCTTTTGAATCCATTTGCACGAAAACATCAGGCTTAACTACTTTCACACCATGAAAACTGACATCCCCTGAAATGAAATCCTTTAAACTATATGTTAACCTTAACTCTTGAGCTTTAAAACAAGGTTGATGGCCATTCGCTTTAATGGTTACTCCTCTGAGAACCATTAAGTTATTTAATGACCAGTCCGCTGATTGAACGGTTATCGTACCATTTATCGATTCTCCTATTCGCGGCAANAATACTTTNTGTAAAAACCACTCACTACTACCCACATTCCAAGCCGTCACAACAAAGAAACCCAAGCAAACTACGACGACCAAAACCCGTTTTTTCCAAGACCAGCCTGTTACTGAATCTTCCGAAACTAAGGGCTCTATTGAATAGGGTTGCATATACAGTGCGAAATACAGTTATACAATACCATGCAAGCTGCTTACCTGTCACCTTCTCAGGAGATAAAAGAGGGAAAGTTCTATTAATTCAATTNTCACCTCTAAACCCCTCTGAAATAAGAGGTTTGAAAACTATACATATTTCAGTAACACAACTAAAAAACACCAATTTATAGCCGACCTACGATTGAAGTTTCATCTGAAATCGATACCTTGAAACCTGGCCTATTCTTCCTTCTTATCCTCTTCCTTCTTATCCTCTTCCTTTTTATTTTTTTCCTTCTTTATCCTAAGTTCATCTACCAGTTTTTGATATTTTTCACGAATACGCTTTTCNTCATCTTTGGCCAGATCAATCCCAGGNAGATTCTCCTGCTCAGATACTGCCTTTATCGCAGCCGCNTCCGGAGTTTTCAATACCGTGGGTCGCATGAGCACAATCAATTCATTGCGTTCATCTATGTCCTGTGTTTTNTCAAAGAGACTACCCAGTAAAGGAATNTGGCGGAGCACCGGAACCCCATCCTCGTAAGTTGTCGTTTTAGTTTTAATGAAACCTCCCAAAACAATCATCTCCCCATCACGGACAGCCACTTTCGCATTGGCTGAGCGATCGGTTGTTATCGGAACACTGTTACCGTTAATAGTCTGTGACCCTACAATATCCTGGATCTGCTGTTGCAATTCCATCACCACAAGTCCCTCTTCATTTATAAATGGCGTAACGTTCAGGGTAATTCCAATTTTTTGGAGCTGATATTGTGAACTACTTCCACCACTAATATCTGTAATGGTACCCGTTACCACTGGCCTAGTATCCCCGATAAAAAGCTCAGCATATTCAGCATGNGANGTTTGAATTCTCGGCCTAGAGTGAAGCGTTACCCGCGTATCATTTTGAATAGCATTCACAGCTACTTCCCAGTTGCTTCCCAGAAAACCCCAATAATTAAAGCCGGTGGTAGCCCCGGAAATAGATGTATCAGTAAAACCAGCTGGCCCCATAGCCGAGGCAAGTGCTTGACTTAACTGCCCCTCTCCCTTGACGCCTTGCTTACTCCCTCGCAGTGATACACCAAAATTCTTTTCATCACCCAGAGCTACATCGATAATAATAGCCTCGATAAGCACCTGTGGCTGAACGGTGTCCAACTTGGCGATCAGTTCTGCAGCTGCATCCAAATGACGGCGTGTTCCAATTAGAAGAACCTCGTTACCTCTGTTGTAAGAAACAATCTGGGTATCACCCAGGATAGGCAACCCAATACCAGATACTCCAGCACCTCTCTGNATTGTACTTAACCGACTGGACAGGTTACTACGGCTTGTAGANGTGCCACCACGGCTGGAAGTAGATCCACGGCTAGAAGTGGAACCGCCTGTGGTTCGACTAGAAGTGGAACCGCCTGTAGTTCGACTAGAGGTGGAGCCACCTGTGGTTCGACTTGTACCCCCTGTAATTCGACTGCCTTGAGGATTATTTGTTAAGGTGCTTAATACTGCCTGAATGTCCTCAGCACGGGCATATTTAATTTTTATCAACTCATACTCTTCCTTGATGTCCACAGGCACATCTACCTGTTCAAGCATTACCAACATTCGTTTAACGTTGTTGGCAGCATCCCGAATAAACAAAACATTGGCACCATCAACGGACACAATGGCATTGGGGGATTTAGCCATCGAAGATATAATATCGAGAGCAGCCCCTGCCTCAATATGTTTGAGCGGGTACGGCCCCATAATAGGCAACTCACTGCTTGGGATCCCATCAATAGTCAACTTTGGGTAAAAAGTCGGCGGGGTTTTTGGTACTTCTGCTGCCGGGATAACCTGTATAAACTTATCTCCCTGGGGAATTACCGCGATTTGCCGCTGCATCATAAGTGTCTCATAAAAATCCTTAGCCTCTTGAAAAGTAAGATCGTTGTTGGTTTTAAAATCAAATGTCACTTTAGGAAGATTTTGTGCTGGTATCATTGTTTTATTCACTAAAGTACCATACTCCTCAAGCAGCACACTTAGTGGAATTCCCTGCATTGTTAGCCCGCGCGGAATCACTATCTTTCCGGCATCAGGAACAGCTGGCACTCCTGGGTCTGGATTGGCAGGAACAGCTGGCACTCCCGGGTCTGGATTGGCAGGAACAGCTGGCACTCCCGGGTCTGGATTGGCAGGAACAGCTGGCACTCCCGGGTCTGGATTGGCAGGAACAGCTGGTACTGCTGGATTTGGGGCTGGCTGAGCGGCGGCCAATGCGGCACAGCCAAAATAGGCCATAAGGTTCAGTATTATTTTCATTACTACTTATTGGGTTTAGATTAGTTTGAGGTCTTGGGTTTAACTGGCTTCTTTTCTGTCACCTCATTGTTTTTCGGGTAGCTTGCAACAAACGTCAAATCCACTTTAAGCTTCAGTCGATCCGATGTAGGCGACACGTTCAAAGAGCCGACTCGAATCATTGATTTTTCCTCCTCTGATATATTCTTCAGAAACTCCACCAAATCCTCGGTCGACGCCTGAAAAGTCACAGTTCGCCTCTCCTCATCAAAATCCTTATTTTTTCGACTTCCCCCTTGAGCACCACGACTTCTTGTAAAATTAAGGCCACTACGCACCCCTTTACTGTAAATCTCCGCCTGCAGATTCTGTGCTTTCTTTTTATCAGGCACCTCACCCATTTCCTTTTTCAAGGTGCTTACGCTCATCTTCAGATTATCCAATTCTGCCTCACCTGCTTCCTTGGCCAACTTTTCATTCTTCTTTTCAAAGTCCTGAAGAGAATCGCTTAACTCGAAATACTGTGGGCCCATAAAAAACCAAATCACATTACCTATCACCAAAACGGCCAACAGGAATATGATAACCGACCTTCGTTCATTTTCCTTTACGCCTATTTTCGCCAACAGCTCAATCATTTCTTCACCTCATCGCGTTTCACACTACACACAATCGTCCAGCTCAAATAGCCGGCTGCTCGAGCATCCATATTAGGTGGCTGAACTTCCCTGAAAAGATTATCTAATACGACTTCGTCCCCTCTAATTTTTTCTACTTCCTCTCCTGCCAAAGCCTCAGCGTAATCCTGCAACAACTGCGTATCACCCTGTGACACCCTCCCTCTTAGAAGAATGTTACTACCTTTGGCATCACGAGATTCGGTAAAACTCATTAAATCCAATGTGATTGTCTCCGGGATGTGCTTAGCAACCGCTCTAAAAACGTTAAGAGCAGTACCTCGCAGTTCACGCTGTTCCATAAGCAAGCTTAGCTCTACTCTTTTCTCTTTAACCTCCTTTTCGATCTTGCGAGCCTTCCTGTTAGCCTGATAGGCAGCTTCCTCTTTGTCCGAGACCTGTTTCTTCATCACGAAATAACTTGAAAGCAGCACTACATAAAACATCAAAGACCAAGCGAGAATGTTCCCCCAAACTCGATCAACATCATTACGGTGATAAGCCGCACGTTTCTCTGGAGGCATCAGGTTTCCCTGCTCTAGCGGGCGTTGTGCACGAGATGCAGCAACCGCGGCCATCGCATTTATTTCGGGCGGCTCCTCAACCTGGACTCCCTTGCCAGCCCACCCATTCATAACATCCAACCATTGGCCGCCCAGCTCATTATTTACCACCAAATGCCAATCAGTATCCCCGGTCAGCCACCCCTCCATTTCCCCAGCCCAAGTAGTTGCAGTAAGATGGCTGGTTAACTCATTCAAGTGCTCGTTTGAACTAAGAGCTATTTGGGTAATGTTATGAAGGACCCCCTCATCCCACCATGCCACAGTGCATACGACTTGCTCCTCATTGGGGGTGGGATAGATCCACGCTCCATCAGGAAGTTCACCACCTTGCGGAGTTGCCATAATCTGATGCAGAACCGCCGGCTCCAATCGGTCTGGATTGTACCCAATTTTTTCTAATTCTCCAACATGTCGCTCAACCACCGCCCGGTCGGCAATCATTACCACTACAGTCTGCTGATCACGATCAGAACGATAAACCGGCACGACCTCGAAAGTCCAAACTGCCTTGATAAGCGGAAGGGGTGAAATTTTTTCCAATTGCAGCCCAACCATACCCGGCAATTCTTTTTCGCTACACTTCGGCAAGTGAACCACTCGAAAATAAACCTGATGAGATGGGATCCAAGCATCATTCTGACAGTGAGGTCGCCACATTTGACTGGCATCACGATCCAAATGCTTGGCTTGAACAGGTTGATCGACGGCTGTATCCCGTACATCCACCAATTTCATGCGACCCTTACTTTTTGAAAAACGCCAAAACTGCTGCTTGCCCGTGGAACAATCCACTACGTTGCAGGCATCAGGTAACCCCAATGGCTTGCTCGCAGAATTTTGTTTTTTACCCTTGGCCATCAAAAATTCTCCACGGGCTCAGCAATCGCCTCAGAAACCTGTGTTACGCGCAAAACCTCCTCAATAGACGTAACCCTATCTAATGCACGACCCCAACCGTACTCTCGCAACGTCTGCATTCCTTGAGACTGAGCCAATTGACCAATTACCGTAGCTGGAGACCGCTTGATTACCTCCGCCTGAATCTCTTCACTATTTTGCAGCAATTCATAAATACCAGAACGCCCCTGATAACCCCGCTCACCACAAGCATCACAACCTTTTCCTTTACAAAATTTCGCACCCTCAATTTTACCGGGAGGAAATTCAACACTAAGCAAATATTCATTACTCACTTCCTGCTCAACCTTACATTCAGGACAAATGGTCCTTACCAATCGCTGAGCCATCACTGCCTCAACAGCATCGGCTACCAAAAACGGTTCCATCCCCATATCAATTAACCGCGTAAAAGCACTTGGCGCATCATTCGTATGCAAAGTACTAAACACCAAGTGCCCAGTATTGGCGGCCTGAATGGCAATTTCAGCCGTTTCCCCGTCACGAATCTCACCAACCATAATTACATCTGGATCCTGACGCAAAAAATGGCGCAACACATGGGCAAATGTCCGGCCAATATCTTTCATTACTGAAACCTGATTCACCCCCTTCATCTCATATTCAACAGGGTCTTCAACGGTCATGATACGTTTATCATAGTCGTTAATGGTGTTCAGAAATGAGTAAAGAGATGTGGACTTACCAGAACCGGTAGGGCCTGTCACAAGCACAATCCCATGAGGTTTTCGGATAATCTTACTGATGGGATCCTCAATTTCCTTGGTCATCCCCAATGTATCCATACCCTTGAGAACATTGTCTCTTGTAAGCAAACGCATGGAAACGCTTTCGCCATAACGAGTTGGAACAGTGGAAACACGAATGTCTATTTGCTTACCATCGATTGTCCTGTTGATGCGCCCATCCTGAGGCATGCGCTTTTCGGCAATATTCATATCACTCATGATTTTAATCCGAGAAATAATCATGTCTTGCAGGGTTGTCAGCGAGGGAGGCAGGTTGATCTTGTGGAGTATGCCATCAATTCGATTACGTATCTGCAGCTCGTCCTCCTGCGGTTCAAAATGAATGTCAGTCGCACGCTCGGCATGTGCTTTTTTGATAAGATGATTTACATATCCCGTAATACCTTCATCGGTATTCCCCTTGCCAATTTCTTTCTCAAAGTCATCGTCTTCTTCTCCGTCATCCTTAGCGGTATAGTCTGCTGACAATGCATCGATAGTGTCAGCACCTGCACCATAATATTTTTCATATGACTTTGTAACCTCATCAGAGGCAGCAAGAGCAAATCTAACAGGTCCGTCTGCAGAAAAGCGCACTGCATTGAGCAAATCAGCACTGAAGGGATTACTTGTGGCCACCACCAGAACCCCATCCTCTTCCACACTTATCGGCACAACCTTGTGCTGAAAGGCAACTTTAGAGGGAATTCTACTCAGCACCTTTTTCTCCGGTGCTACTTCAGAAAGATCAATGATTTCCCAATCAAACGCCTCGCCAACTAGTGAAAGGAATTCTTTTTCAGGTTTTTTACTTTTCTCCCGAACAGACTCAAAGAAAGACTCATTTTCCGCAGTACCGTTTGAAGAATACTCCTTACGCCAATCATCAAATTGATCAGCTGTCGCCAAATTCGCAGCGATGCAAAAGTCTTTAAATGAAGTGTAAGCCATCCTAGCACCCAGCCCGTTTCCGAGCCCCCCAGTTCCCCTTTTGCCAAAATAATAATGGCTGACCCCAACATATTGAGGCCCTGTGGAAAAGTACCACGTTTGATGGTATCAGCAAGCTCAAAACTAAGCAAATTAGAGCCAAAAACAGGCAGAACACGCCTGTTAATAGCTTGTTAATTGTACCACATGTATACGAAATCAAGTGACATAAGTTACGTAAACTTTAATAAAATAGGGAAATTAATCACTTCTCATCAATGACATGACCCCAATTCTATTGAGAAAAATATAGGGTCTTTGCCTGCGAAAACCCCTAATTTAACGGATAGTGGCTAAGCCTCACGCAATTCCATGATGAGATCTTTGCTTTCCACCGAGTCTCCGATCGAAATATTAACCTTATCTACCACCCCATCTGCAGAAGCGTAGACAGTGGTTTGCATCTTCATTGCCTCCATCGTTAGAAGCTTATCTCCTTTCGAAACTTTTGCCCCGACGCCAACCGTCACTTCGGTAATAATACCAGGAATTGGAGCGCCAACATGTAAATCATTACCCGGATCAGCCTGAGCGATGGCTTTTTCCTGCACATTGAGGGAAGTATCAGCAATCTCCACCTCGCGCGGGTAACCATTCAGTTCAAAAGTAAGGGTTCGAACACCTTCCTCGTCAGGCTCACTAACATTGATAAGCTTAATGTAAAGTGTTTTACCTTCCTCAATATCCACCGCAATTTCTTCACCTGATTGAAGACCGTAAAAATAGGTTGAACTGGGTAAGACAGAGACATCTCCATACTGTCGCCTAAACTTGTTGTATTCAATAAACACCTCTGGATACATCAAATAACTTAGTAGGTCATCGTCGCTGACTTTACGCTGAATTTCCTCCTCCACTTTTTTCCGGGTCCGATCAAGATTTAAAGGCTTCAGGTCCGCCCCCGGTCTACCTTTAATGGGTTTCTGCTTTCCTAAAACCACTTGTTGCACCTTTCGCGGCCAACCACCCAAGGGCTTACCCAAGCGCCCCTTCATCATATCTATGACCGACTCAGGAAAAGGTGTGGAACCTGGTTCAAGATTTACCACATCGACAGGCTTGATCCCGCGCGTGACCAGAAACATGGTCATATCCCCTACAACCTTGCTGGAAGGTGTTACTTTGACGATATCGCCAAAAAGTTCGTTTACCTCTGCGTAGGTCCGAGCCACTTCCTTCCAACGTGCTCCAAGCCCCATACTCTCAGCTTGTTCCCGCAAGTTAGTGTATTGGCCTCCCGGCATTTCATGTTCATAGATATCACCAATTCCGCTACGGGGCCCAGTATCAAAAGGGGCATAAACTTTTCGAACCTGTTCCCAATAATCGGAAAACTCATTTAATGTACCTAAATCCAAACCCGTCTCACGCGGCGTATCATCAAGAGAAGCAACCACACTGTTGAGGTTGGGTTGACTGGTAGAGCCGGACATTGAAGCCACAGCCAAATCAACAATATCTACGCCGGCTTCAGCAGCTTTNATTACGGAAGCAGCATTCACCCCGCTGGTATCATGCGTGTGAAAATGGATCGGCAACCCGACTTCCTGACGGAGCGTCTTTACTANCTTATTGGCAGCATAAGGNCGACAGAGNCCGGCCATNTCTTTGATACACAAAGTNTGTGCACCCATTTGCTCGAGTTCCTTCGCTAACTTNACGTANTATTCAAGCGGGTACTTGTCGCGCTTTTCGTCGAGGAAATTACCTGTGTAGCAAATCGTACCCTCACAAACCGCGTGCGTTTCCCGAACAGCCTCCATTGCGGCTTTGAGGTTGGGTAGGTAGTTTAGCGAATCGAATACTCGAAAGATATCCATGCCGCTTTCAGCTGAATGCTTTACGAATGCCCTTACTACATTGTCTGGATAATCTGAGTATCCCACCGCGTTGGAGCCGCGGAAAAGCATCTGAAAACAAATATTAGGCACGGCCTCACGTAGTTGACGCAGTCGCCGCCACGGATCCTCACGCAGGAAACGCATTGCCGTGTCAAAAGTGGCACCACCCCACATTTCAAGGCTAAAGAGATTAGGAGTACGGCGCGCTATGGCGTCGGCTGCGTTGAGCATGTCTTCAGTTCGCATACGGGTAGCGAAAAGACTCTGATGCGCATCTCGCAGAGTCGTATCGGTAATGAGTAGGCGTTTTTCNTTACGTGCCCATTGAGCGAATTTTTCCGGACCTTTCTCGAGGAGAATCTGCCTTGTCCCCGCGGCTGGCTCCTGATCTCCCTCGTAGGTTGGCTCTAAAATTGGCGCAAAAGGCTCCTGAATCTCAAAGCCTTTGGTTTGTGGATTTCCGTTAACCACAACATCGCCGATATAGCTCAGCAACCGATTCGCGCGGTCACGACGCGGTCGAAAAGCAAACAGCTCAGGTGTTGTATCAATTAACGTCGTCGTTGCCTGACCACTGCGAAAAGTCTCATTTTTTATAACATTCTCGATAAAGGGAATATTTGTCTGTACGCCTCGAATCCGGAATTCCTTCAAGGCGCGGTCCATTCGGTCCAATGCCATTGGAAAACTCATTCCGCTAGCGGTAATTTTCACCAGAAGCGAATCATAGAAAGGTGTAATCACGCTACCTGAATCACCCTGGCCACCATCCAAACGAAGGCCGAAACCTGCGGCTGAACGATAAGCAATTATACGGCCATAATCGGGAGTAAAATTGTTAGCTGGATCTTCTGTAGTCACTCTCGCCTGAACCGCGTGGCCAACACAGGGAACTTCTTTTTGTTTAGGAAGCTGCATCACTTCATTATGCAACTTTTCTCCTTGGGCTACTTGTATTTGCGCCCGCACTAAATCAATTCCGGTTACCACTTCAGTAACCGTATGCTCCACCTGAATACGAGGGTTCATCTCTATGAAATACCACCCCTTGGTATCCATATCATAAAGGAATTCCATGGTCCCGGCATTGTCATATCGAATGTGCTTCGCTAGCCCTACAGCCGCAGAACAAAGTTCATCACGCACCCTCTGATCCAAGGCCACGCTTGGAGCGATTTCCACTACCTTTTGGTGTCGCCTTTGCACCGAACAATCACGCTCATAGAGGTGTAATACATTACCGTGTTGATCACCCAGAATTTGCACCTCAATATGTTTTGCACGCGGCACGTACTTTTCTAAAAACACGGCCGGATTCCCGAAGGCGCGATCAGCTTCACCGCGGGCTTCATCCAAGAGTCTCTCCAGATCTTTTGGTTTATGCACCACACGCATGCCACGCCCACCACCCCCAAAGGCAGCCTTAATGATCAGTGGAAAACCAATATCCTTAGCAACCTTCACTGCCTTGGCCCGCGTCTTAATAGGCTCATCAGTGCCGGGCAAAATTGGAACCCCTGCGGCTTTAGCCAAAGCGCGAGCCTCTGTTTTGTCGCCCATTTGACGTAACAACTCTGGTCGTGGACCAACAAAGGTGATTCCAGCCTTAGCACAAGCTTCCGCAAAATCCGCGTTCTCAGCAAGAAAGCCGTAACCGGGATGAATTAAATTTACGCCGCGCTCTGCGGCCATTTCTACGATCCCCTCAATATCTAAATAAGCACCCACCGGGCCCTTACCTACACCAACCATATATGCTTCATCGGCCTTGAAACGGTGGACAGCTAAACGGTCTTCTTGCGCGTAAATCGCAACCGTACGCATATGCATTTCTGTCGCTGCACGAAATATTCTAATGGCAATTTCACTGCGATTGGCCGCCATCAATTTCAAGGGGCCATCAGAAACAGATGCTTTCTTTTTGGATTTCCTAGCCATGGGGATGTCTCTTTTAGCAGAAAAGAGGCTAAAGGCAAAGATTTGGTATTATAGTGCTCTTATCTCTTGCCTCTAACACAGCTTTAGCCAAAATCTCTGCATGAGTCCCAAAAAAATCATTCTCATATTCTATTTATTCTCCTCATTGAGCTCCCAAGCTGCAGTTGAAGCATTTGAAATTGGCCCCGACAACGTAGATCAACTTCCCAAAGGTAAGGAAGCTGATGGGATTATTGGTGACTTTGTGCTGCGCAATAGCCATATCACAGCGGTTATTTCCGGNAACCAACCTTTACGAAGAGCTAATATGAGCACTTTTTATGGTGATGGAGGCATCACCCCAGGTTGTCTATTCGACCTTACACTTAATGATCGTCAAAATGATCAGTTAACCGTATTTGCCCCAAGCAACCAACGCGGTGATATTTCACATGTAAGGATTGTCCCATCCNAAGCGAAAACTGCTGAGATCGAAGTGATTGTGGACGCCGCCCGTAACAACGGGCTGTATAAAAAACACACCTACAGGATTGATGAAAACTCCAAGGGCATCGTCATCACCACGACATACAAGAATCTCTCGAAAGTCACGAAGCGCGGCACAGTAGATGATTATTGGAAACCTTCGGGAAAACGCGGAACTTATCGGGGAGTTAAGTGGATTGATGCAGTTGACCCTGCAGACAAAGGATCATACGCAGTTGGATGGTTACCCGAAAACGGCGAACGTCTAAATGGCTTAGGTTCTCATCCCGGCTCATTATCTCTCAAACCCGGTGAGCATAAAACTTTTACCCGTTATATTTCTGTAGGCAACTCTCCTGCAGAAGCATTAGGCGAAGTATTCAGTTACACCGATAAAAGCTCCCCTAAAATTTCCGTTGAAATTGAAAATTCCAGTACTGCTTTGATTAATCTCACAAGCAAAGGAAGTTCCTTTCCCGCATACCCCTCAAAGAATGGGAAATCCACCTTTAGCGTACCCCAGGGCGATTATGATATTGAGATAATTGATCGTGGCAGAAAAAGCGTGAAACAAAAGATAACCGCAAATCAAAAGGGACCTGTCAAATTACGGTTTACACTTTCCGATCCATCGGGTGTTGCCTTTGATATTCGCGACGAAAAAAATCTCAGTATGCCCTGCAAAATTCAGTTTTCTGGAATGGGTGAAACAGTAACGCCAAACCTTGGACCACAAAACCGTGCACATGGTTGTGTAGATCAATGGCATTCAGAGACGGGTAAATTTAATGTGGCCCTAGATCCTGGCACATATCGGCTGGTAATTACCCGCGGCATTGAATTCAATCATTTAGTTCGCGAAATAACTGTTAAAGCAGGCGAGTTCGTTAATGTCTCTGGCACTCTTAAACGCCTGGTTAATACTGCTGGTTGGATCAGTACGGATTTTCACAACCACTCGACACCCAGCGGGGATAATCAATGCGGCACTGATGATCGGATCATTAATCTTGCGGCTGAACATATTGAATTCGCCCCGACCACTGAACACAACCGTTTATATGACTGGGCTCCGCACATCAAAAAACTNGGCCTAATTAACCACTTAAGCACAATTGTTGGCCTAGAGTTAACTGGCGGAGGGGCCGGATCTCACCATAATGCATTTCCCTTACCTACCCCTAATCCTTATGTACAAGATGGCGGTGCTCCGGTATTCAAAAAAGATCCTCGCCTTAATGCCATCAACCTTCAGAACCTGGGCGGATGGAGTCCGGACCGTTGGATACATGTAAATCATCCAAATATAACAGAAAAGTTTTGGGACCGGAATCTCGATGGCAAGGCTGATGGCGGTTTTGTCGGATATGAAAAATATATTGATGCACTGGAATCACAAAATTTCCGCGGCAATAATATTCTGTCTAAATCTCCGTGGATCGTTACTAGACGAGGCACAAGTGAAAGCGTTCGGGAGGTTCGAGAGTTTGTCTGGTTACAAATGCTGAATCAAGGTATGCGCACTCGGGCCATTGCCGTGGCGGACGCACACTCTGTCTATGGAAACGGTGTCGGTGGATGGCGAACCTATGTTCCCAGCAGTACCGACGAACCCAGTAAAATTGACCCCAAGGAAATTATTCGCAACGCCAAAGCTGCTCAACTCATGTTAACGACCGGTCCCTTTCTGGAGGTGAACGCCGGAAAATCGATTAGTGGCGCCGATGTAAAATCCACTTCCGGCACAGTAAACCTTGAGGTCAAAGTTCAATGCACTGATTGGATTGATATTGATCGGGTACAGGTGCTCGTCAACGGCAAGCAGGAACCCCAATACAATTTCACCAGAGCAAGTCATCCAGATTACTTCGGCAAAGGCGTAGTAAAATTCGCTCGTACGATTGAAATCAAACTTAAAGAAGATGCACATTTAATTGTAGTAGCTATGGGTGAGAACTCCACGTTGAAAACTGGTTATGGTACTAGTACCAACGCGAGCTTGAAGCCCTGTGCTTATATCAATCCAATATGGGTGGATGTAGATGGAGGGGGTTTTAAAGCCAACGGAGATACGCTGGGATGGGATTTACCGGTGGGCCGCCAAGATCCAAAGAAAATCAGAGCACTACTAAAGGCAAAGGGATTAAATTAAATTTATTTGTGATGCAGTTCATAATGCTGCCCCAACAAGTCCTTTCCATAGTCATTTCCGTTAGGGGTCCGAACGACCGTATGGATGTGCTGGCGGGTAGGCGTAGATGATCGAGCCAATGCAATGGGCCGTTGGTGATCAAACTCTATAAGAACCACCGGACTTTGAATTCGGTAATAGAAGACACTGTTTTTGTCCGTTTGCCCCATCCATCCAAATTAAGTTGCATTAAGATGCTTCTTTACTTCAGTCATCTTTACCTTGGCATGCCCCTCAACCATGTTACCGACATAAACACCAATTAGTTCAAGCAACTGGTTCTTTTGTTTTGCTGTTAGCTCGCTACATTTAATACCTATATAATCCAAAATCTGATTATCCTTAAAGACTTCACCAACATTATTGATTGGACGCTTTTGATCAGCCACAATNGATTTTGTCTTTTGAGGTTTGGTGAGCGAATTAATAAATTTTCAATCATTGCCCATGCCGATCCAATTTAGAAGGAGACGTCAAAACAGACGCCAAAGCATCGGCTAATTCGGCAACCATCAAGGGGTGTTGCACTGAGATATCTTGAGCCTCAATAGGATCCTCTTTTAAGTCGAACAAACTGATTTGTTGCCGGCTCCATATTAGTTTCCATTTTCCATGCAAAACCGCAAACTCTCCTGAGGATCCGCCCACAATTACAGGAGACCGTTTCATCGGTTTGTTCTCAACAATTGACGGCCAAAGGTTCACACCATCAAACAACTTTTGATTGGCGGGCTTGATGCCAGCGGCAGCAGAGAATGTGGGAAATAGATCTTGAGCAGAAATTAACTGATCACATTTTGTGCCCGGAGAAATCACTTCCGGCCACCGTAGAACTGCAGGCACACGAATTCCTCCCTCATATACAGTGCCTTTACCACCGCGGAGTGCCAACTGCCCTGGCAAAACGCTAGAACCACGACGACCAAATCCACCAGAACCATTATCACAAAAAAACATCACGAGAGTTTCTTTGGTCATGTCCTCCTCTTCGATTGTGTTCAACACTCGGCCGATGGCTCCATCCATTGCTTCGATTGCGCCGGCTTGCCCTAGCTTCCGACCAAAAAATCCACGCTTTCGATATTTCTCAAGCAATTGTTCCGGGGCCTGCGCAGGTTGATGCGGAGCATTAAAAGGCAGATACAAAAATACAGGCTTTTGCTTATCACGGTTCTTCAGTTGTTTGATAGCCTCATTGGCCAAAAGATCCGTAGAATAGCCCTTAGGAGCTACCGACTGGCCATTGCGAAACCATCCCCGCACGCGTGAGCTTTCGGTGCTGTAATAATTAATTCCTCCACCATGGAAACCAAAAAAATAATCAAAACCTCTGGAATTTGGGGTATATTCAGACTCACTTGACCCAAGGTGCCATTTGCCAACCATGAAGGTCTGATACCCCCCTTTTTGAAAAGTCTGAGGCAGGAAGTGCTCATCTTTGGGCACCCCCCCACTGCGGCCAATTACCCCGGTGATACCCATCCGGGCAGGTACTCGTCCGGTCATCAATGCTGTACGCGTGGGGCTACAAATCGGATGAACGTAAAACCGATCAAGCTGCATACCATCCTTTACAAGTCGATCAATATGGGGAGTAGCAATCTTGCTACCGTGATAACCCACATCATTCCAACCCATATCATCTGAGACAAACAATATGATATTCGGCTTGGACGCTCCAAAAATGGGGACCGTGAAAGTTGCAGTGAATGCAAAAATAAATAATTTAGCCCAAAAAGCCGTCATTTAAATCCTAACGTCGAGGGCGCCGTCCACCACCTCTACGGCTTAAACCATCGGTGTTGGGGGTTGCACTTTTCCAATGGGCACCAGCTTGAGCTCCCAATTGACGGTGCTGATCGTAAGTCAGAGTACTGGGCTTGTGTTTATCCAACGCTTTTGCCAGAGGTTCTGTCAGTTTATCGGCAGACAATTGAGCATCAATCACATCGATCACCTCTCCAGTTAAACCAAANGTCCCCGGCTGGATNACGATAAACCCGGAATTCATTTTGAAATTCTTGACCGATTTAAACTCCGAAGCGTCACTAGCAAAAACATACTGAGCATCTCCAATGAATTGATCTGACCANGCAAGCTTGGCAAGTTCCTGTTCCATTTTTTTTCTTTCCTCTGCACTTTTTGAGAAAACCACAACCAACGGTTGACGATCAGCTGCTGTTACATTCAGTGCTAAACGCAAATCTGCAAGATAAGGCAAGGGCGGCGACCCTTTGGCCGCCTTTNCTTTACCAGGATAAGCCAAGGCAATNGCCTCCATGGTCTGCCCCATCTTCCTGATGGATTCCTCGGGTTGAGCATTNATACCGCGTCCGCTTACACCGCCAAAAGCCCANGCAGGGCTCCGGCCCGCNGTCACCAACTTGGTTTTTCCATCGGGAGTAAGGAGAGTGAAAACAGTATTTTCCAAGTTACCTCCTCTCGCAAAAAAACCTTTCAACACTTCATTCTCCTCAGCGTTTTCATAAGTTGCCAAGCGGATGCACACAAACTTACGAGAAGCCGAAATAACATCTTTGTCGGCCAGGAAACTCCTGTCCATTCCGGTTTTACCCGGTCACCAGACCCCNGGTACTGAATGGCACTGCGGCACAGCCGAAACAAGCATNATTGGCTTACCGGTNCGCTGCGCNTCAGCCAAACCGCCCTTCCAAGTACCATGCCATGCAATTTTTTCGGTTTTGGAATCAGATGGCGCTTCCTGCCCAAAGGTCACCAAAGGGATGAACAACAAAACACCCGCTAAAATTAGACTTTTACGTTCCATATTGCTTTCCTTCCAGAGCTTATTTAATGCGGAGAGGCTTGCTGTCAAACCGATTTAGACACTACTTCTACCAACGCCTCACTGTCACCATTCTTTAGACGNGATGAACTAAATTGTGGTTACTGAATACTTTTACTGCAAATACAAGTTGCAACCTCCACGTGGAATTAGGGGTTTCGAAGAAGAAATAATTAATCCTGCTTACGCAGCACACGAACATCACCACGCCGGGCAGTAAGCCCATCACGGTCCATTTTTTCCAAAACCGGAATTAAAATTCTGCGGGTAGTTTCCATGGCCTTACGCAGCTCGCTGGCCGTCGCCTGACCATGTTTACGAAGATGCTGTTTAACAACCAGTTTCAATCGATTGTATTGATTTGCACTCAACACTAATTCCGGCCCTACGTCGATGACTTCCCCGGTATCAACGAGAAACTGNAGAGCCGCTCGNACTGTGGGGCTGGTGTCAAAATTTTTTCGCGCAGGAGGATCTTCTCCTTGTAGGGCTTTTTGGATTCTTTCACCCGAATCCCGCAAATGAGCCGGCAATGCCGGTTTGTGTTTACGGTTAGCAATGTGTGTTTGATGGCGTTTAAAACCGTTAGCTTCTAGATCAGCAATAAGCTCTTCAAAAAGGTTTTGTTGCCCAAATACACTACCAACAAGAGGACGTAACTGTTCCAGCACTAAACCGATGCGTTCAGGGTGTTCTTGATGCGCCTTGTTAATCTCTGAGGCACATTGAGTACGTAGATTATTCCATATATCGACCTTAACAATCCACTGCCCCACTTGCACCAGTTCTTTGGATGCGATCATATCATCAACGGTCATTTGAATTTCAGTTGGATAAAAATGAGAAGGCTTTAGGACGCCATCCCTCTTACCAACTCCATCACGGTTGATTTGAGAATCAATCCATTTAGATGCATCTGTATGATGTTCTGCTCTTTGTTTGAGAAATATTTTTTGCGCAGCAGTCCGCAAGTTTTTGTTTTTTGCGTGTGCATCCAAAACTCGTCCACCTGCTAAAGTGACTGTCTCGGGCCAATTACGNATGACAATGCGATCCCCCACCCAAATGCAGGCCGGTTTTTCAAGTCGTAATTGAGCTAATTGTTTTTCTCCAGGCCCTAAGCTTTTACCCTCCATCAACACTATACGGGCCGGCCAGTGTCCACTGCCATGGTGAAGCCGTACCCGCGTATCAGTGCGTAAAGAAATAGAGTCAGCAGGCAACCTGGAAGAACGCTCGAGATATACATCAATAATTTGGGTTGTTTCAGATAGTTCTGACAAGGTAAGAGTCGCTCCTCTTGGTAATTCTTCACGCGTCAACTCAGATAAACTTAATGCGGTCCGAGACCCCGGGAAGGCATGGTTTTTACCTTGGTTATGCGATTGAACAGACCGGATACGAGATGTTTTCCCAGGGGGAAAAGCTTTAATAGACTGACCTTGTTTGATAATTCCCCCTGTCAAAGTACCGGTGGCAATAGTGCCGATACCTTGAAGAGAAAAAACTCGGTCAACTGCCAGACGCGGTTGGCCCCAATCAGCATGAGCTGGCATGCTCTGGGCTGCTTGATTGAGGGCTTCCTTTAATTCATTCAACCCTTCGCTCTTGTGTGCGCTAGTCGGAATGATGGGAATATCGGCCAGCGGGCTATTTGCCAATCGGTTACGTATTTCCTCAACACGATCGGAACAATCATCGAGCAAATCGGCCTTGGTTAACGCTACGACTCCTCGGGTAGCTCCCAAGTAACTGAGGATCTGCAGGTGTTCTTCTGTCTGAGGCATCCAGCCATCATCAGCAGCCACTACGAGTAAAGCCAAATCCACTGCCCCTACCCCAGCCACCATATTTTTAACAAAATCTTGGTGCCCCGGAACGTCCACAATCCCAAGGCTAAACTCAGGCAACTCCAAATGTGCGAAACCAAGGTCAATGGTTATACCGCGTTGTTGTTCCTCTGGAAGACGATCCGGATCGTCACCCGTCAAGGCTTTAACGAGCGCACTTTTGCCGTGATCAATGTGGCCGGCGGTTGCCAAGATGGCATGTTGTTTCTCCATTAATTCTTGAGCGGTAAACGCTTAAACTCAAAGGTAGCCTTAATGGGCAATTCTTTGCCGGAGACCTCCAAGTGCGGACCAAAAAAATAGTTGAATGAGCCGGCTTCAGGTGCGGGTTGAGGCAAAATATCCCGCCCACGACTTAACTCAAGTCTATTGGCTGGGTGATGACCAAAATAATACTCTGTAAGTTCGGGGTGTTTATCGGCTTCGCTGATATCAACAGGAACCCATTTGTTATTTGCAAAAAACTCAGCCCAGCAGTGATATCCACCAATAGCACCTGAATTTACATCCGCTGGGATCGTAAAGCCGATTGCAAAACGAGCCGGGATGTTAACTGACCGACAAAGGCCAATAAAGTATGCGTGAAAATCAGTGCAATTTCCCGTACGTGCATCACAGGCATAAAGAGCATCTCCTCTACCCCAACCTTTGCCGCTTTTATCATATCGCATATGTTCCAATACGTGTTTGTAGATTGCCTTGCCTTTAACCAAATCATTGCCTCCTTTAGCAGTAACCTGAAGACCTATTTGCTTAAATCGTTCATTATTTGGCACCAGTTTTTCGGCTTTGAGATGCCTCTTTGGATTCCCCGANTCAGAGTGCGCAATCTTTTCCCTGCGAATCACCTGGTAATGTATAGTAATCTTTTTGTTGCTATCATCTGTGGTGGGATTAAGGACGAGAATTTCATTCTGGTGAAATTTATCCCGTGTTTTATGCCATGGCACGGGAGATTCAACAGAGAGAACCTCGAAATGCTGATGAGAGTCAGTACTCGCAAGCGGAACCCATAATCTGGCTGGGCCTTTTATCTCAGGAAGCGTNATAGAATAGATCAGCTCAAAGCGATCTGTGTTACGAATAATTTTTTTCTGCGCGGCTATGAGGTTTACGGCAAATACCAAGGCGGCAAGTATTATTATTTTTTTCATTATTTTGTTATAATTTTTGTGATTGATTCGATGAGGAGCTTATCCTGTTCAGGGAATATAGTTTTTAAATCCAAACGAAAGCGTTGATTGCTTATCACGCCAATTACCGGCGTTGATTGACGTCGCAATTGCGCGGCAAATTCCTTTAAGCTGATCCCTTTTGGCAAAAAATCGATGGCAATACTTGGAAGCAGCGCCTGCGGCAATGAACCTCCACCTATTTGCGNATGGCTTTCACTTACGGTTACCTTAATGNAAGAGCTTTCTAATTTTTTANTTAACCGATCTGCACGTTTTTTAAGCCGCTTAATGTCTACCGTAAGGCATTGATGCAAGGGTAGTTCATCGGATTGATTCTTTAGGTAGGCTTCGGCAGCATCTTGCAGGGAAGTCAGGATGAGCTTATCACAACGCAAGGCTCTAAAAAACGGGTGTCTTTTTAATGCCTGAATAAACCTTTTTTTTCCGGCGATAATACCTGCTTGAGGCCCTCCCAACATTTTGTCCCCACTAAAACACGCTAAATCAACTCCATCTTTTAGCACTTCCTTTGGCGTAGGCTCATGATGTCCATTAGCCCAACTTTCGGTAGGTAAAAATACACCGCTCCCCACATCCTCGACAAACGGCACCCGTTTCTTTCGTGCTAAAGCTGCCAGTTCCCCTCGATCAGGACTCCCAACAAATCCTTCCATGAAAAAATTACTCCGGTGCACCTTAAGTATGAGACCGGTTTCCTTACTGATAGCCTTACTGTAGTCCTGAAGATTAGTACGGTTGGTTGTTCCAATTTCTTTCAACCTCGCATCAGTGCTTTCCAGTATATCGGGGATGCGGTAATCGCCTCCAATCTGGACGAGCTCACCTCTCGAGATAACCACTTCTTTTTTTTCTGCAGTCAAATGGCGAAGAATAAGAACCAGAGCCGCAGCACAATTATTGGTGACCATCGTTGCTTCAGCACCACAAAGCTCAGCCAAACAGGTTTCCAAGTACTCTGCGCGCTTCCCTCTTTTCCCAGTAGCTAAATCTATCTCTAGATTCGTATAGCCGCCATTCGATGGTACGGTAATAGGAGAACGACCTAGGTTAGTGTGAATTAATACTCCTGTTCCATTAATGACTGGTTGCAGTTTAGAAAGCTCTAAGTCGCGCAATCGCTCTTTAACTGCATTAGTGATTTCCTCAGGTTTTGGAATTACTTTACTTTTACGAACAATCTTTAACTCCTCACGAATGGTTCTAACCACTAAAGGACGAGGAAGAGCGCATTCCTTTACCGCTTCGAGAATGGTATCAACACCTGGAATAGCTCGCAGTTTATTTTTTGCTTTCGCCATTATTTAACAGTAATGAGAGGCTCAGTTAATTCAGTTAATTTACCAAAAGACTTCAGGTTCAGATTCGACGTAACTGTATGAAAAGCTTCCAATTCATCTGAAGCAACGGCAACCAGCAAACCTCCGCTTGTCTGCGGATCACACAGCAAGGCACGCTGTTCATCNGTTGATGGTCCAATCTTATGTCCGTAACTTTCAAAATTCCTACCAGTTCCCCCGGGAGAACAATCTAGGGAGATATAATGATCGGTATTCTCTAACCTAGGTACTTTCGAACTCTCAATAACGGCACTAACACCACTTCCTTCGCATAACTCGACCAGATGACCAAGGAGACCAAAACCGGTGACATCAGTCATAGCTGTTACACCTTTAAGTTCACTTAGACTGCTTCCGATTTTGTTTAAAGTGGTCATTTGTTCAATCGCTTGCCGGATATCAACTTCTCCAGCAAGGCCCCGTTTCTGAGCTGTTGTTACTAGCCCTACACCCAGAGGTTTAGTCAGGAAAAGTTCGCAATCTACCACTGCAGCGTCATTGCGNTTGAGTTGATCTGTGGCAACCTGTCCAGTCACAGCTAAGCCAAATATGGGCTCGGGTGCATCAATGCTGTGTCCACCAGCCAGTGGTATTCCTGCACGAGCACATGCTGCTCTACTTCCCTCCAAAACTTTACCGGCCACTGAAGGTGGAAGTTTTTCTAATGGCCACCCCAAAATGGCGATAGCCATCAGAGGCGTACCCCCCATGGCGTATACATCACTTATGGCATTGACTGAAGCAATTTGCCCAAAGTCATACGGGTCATCGACAATCGGCATAAAGAAATCAGTTGTACTNATTACTGCCTGCCCATTTCCAAGATCATACACTGCCGCATCATCTTTGGAGTCATTTCCCACTAACAACTGAGCATGGGGAGCAGCCTTACCGGCTTGGCTAAGAATNTCCTCNAATATCTTGGGTGAAATTTTACAGCCGCAGCCGGCCCCGTGGCTGTATTGGGTGAGACGTACAGAATCGGTCATAGTGGTCTGAATAAAGTGGCGGAGAGGCTAGGAATCGAACCTAGCTCGGCCCGTTCACGGACCGACAACGGTTTTGAAGACCGCGGGGGCCACCAGGCACCCTCAACTCTCCTGATTATATTTCGCCCTAGATTTGGGGAGGTGAAGACACGAGAATTTTCGCTACAGTCCGCGGAGGGACTGTAGGATCGCTTCAGGCTTGGGAAATTCACCCGTTGCCCGCTTGGAATATACCAACTTATCATTTGCTGTAACTTCAAACACGCCGCCGGAACTGGGAATCAGTTCCAATGAGGCAATGCGCTGTTTAAGCTTTAGCAATCGGTCCGCCAAACTGACGGCCTGCGGCTCATAGTTTCAAGCCGCACAATATTCAATGCGCACCTTCATGGTTTGAGATCAACCTACATTCACTTTGCCTCTTTGACCAGAGTAATGGCCATTCAACACAATACAATAGCACCACATATCTAACCATTTGGCCAAATTTACTAAATTACTGTAACATACCACGCGAAAATGCGTCTTTTGCTGATGGACAAGCCCTAATTAACAAGGGCAAACTAACCCAACACATGAAAACAAATTATCTACTACCTGCCTTACTGGTCGGTCTATTTTCGACGATCATTGATTCTCAAGGGCAGGACCGCCCCGGTGGCCAAACGAACATTCGGGAACTGTTCCTGAAAGAATTTGACAAAAACAAAGATGGAAAACTCGATGAAAACGAAAGGCCCAGCCGCGAACAAATGCAGGAATTTTTCCAGCGGCAACAGGGCAACACTCCAGCCCGCCCGAATGTAGGCGGTGGTCGACCTGGCCAAGGTGGTCCGGGTGAAGGCAGACCCGGTGCAGGCGGTGGCCGCCCCGGTGAAGGTGGCCGTGGACAGGGCAGACCTGGTGCAGGCGGGAGCCGTCCCGGTGGTTTTGACCGCGAGGCGATGCGGGCTGCAATGCTCAAGGAGTTCGACAAGAACGGGAACGGACAACTAGATGANAATGAACGACCCAGCCGCGAACAAATGCAGGAGTTTTTCCGTCGGCAGCAAGGCGGCAACACTCCAGGTGGACCCGGACAGGGTCGCCCNGGAACAGGCGGGCAAGGACGCCCAGGGGGCGGTGAAGGTGGCTTTGGTGGACGCGGAGGTTTCCGCCCGCCCAACCCNNTGATGGAAGCAATTGACAAGAATAAAGACGGCACCCTTAGTGCTGAAGAAATGAAAAACGCTTCTAAAGCCCTTGCAGCCTTGGATAAAAATAAGGATGGCAAGATCGACCAGGAGGAAATGCGTCCCCAGTTTGATCGTGGCCAAAGTGGCGGTCGTGAAGGATTCCGTCGCCCAGGTCAAGGTAAGGTAGNGTCGTGAAGGATTNCGTCGCCCAGGTCAAGGTGGCCAAGGTGGTGGTCGTGAAGGATTCCGTCGCCCAGGTCAAGGTGGNCAAGGTGGNNGTCGTGAAGGATTNCGNCGCCCNGGTCAGGAAGGCCAAGGCCGTCCAGANGCTCCTCGTGGACGCGAAGGNCAACCNAGNCGACCANGCCGCAGTGAATCTTAAGATACGGCTAAGTAAATAATTCATTNAGGGCGACTATCTATAGTCGCCCTTTTTTATGATTNGNCTGCTTNCNGNGGANAAACCAANGAATTATCNANGTTTTTATGTATCCTTACCCTNANGTCTGCGTATACAATCACANAACCCTTTTGAATANCCACAAAATGAAAAGAAACCAATATATGCTGGCAACAGCAATNNTTACCGGTGGCCTAACTTTNNCTTTGACCGGCCAAGAACNAGAACGNCCCGGTCANGGGCAACGNCCNGGATTGGGCCAAGGCCCNGGNCAAGGCCAACGCCCTGGCGGTGGAGGCGGNTTTGGCAGGCGTAATCCCTACGAAGGNNTAGGNTTAANNGAAAAGCAGCAGGAAAAAATTACTGCTNTTCAGGAAGAGCANCGCGCAGAAATGCGTAAGCTCTTTGAAGAACTCAGAGGAGGNGGCGGTGATCGTCAGGCTATGGGNGCCAAGATNGCCGAANTACGTGAAAAATACCAAAAGAAGACCGATGCCATNCTTACCGATGAACAAAAGAAGAAAATGGCGGAAATGCAGGCACAAAGACCACAAGGCGGACGTGGTCAGGGTGGCCGNGGAGGACGNGGTGGCGGATTCGGTAGACGCAACCCTTACGAGGCACTGGACTTAACCGAAAAGCAGCAGGAAAAAATGCAGGCCATCACTCAAGCGAGGCAGGAAGAAATGCGGGAAATTTTCGAAGAACTTCGAAACGGTGGCGGCGATCGGGAAGCCATGATGGCAAAATTCCGGGAGCTCGGTGAAAAATACCAGAGAGAAACTGAAGCTATCCTTACTGATGAACAAAAAAAGAAATTGGCAGAAATGCAGGCTCAAGGACCACAAGGTGGACGTGGGCAAGGCGGAGGTCGTAGCAATCAGTTTGCCGATCTTGGGGTTAACGAAGAACAACAGAAAAAATTGGATGTAGCTCGTCAGGAATTAAGTGCCCAAATGCAGAAGCTCTTTACCAATCGTGATATATCACGTGAAGAGCGTACTCCAGAGATAGAAAAAATCCGCAAAGCCTTCGATGCTAAAATCAAAGGAATCCTGACTAAAGAGCAATACAAGAAATTTGAAGAAAGACGCAATGCCAGAGGCGGGCGCGGACCAGGCGGCGAACGCCCGCAGCCCCGACCCAATGGACCTAACCGTAGTGAAGCTTAGGTTTTGCTATAAATTAAATAATCACAAGGGCGACCAGTCGGTCGCCCTTTCTTTATTATGTTCTGGATGTATGAGGCAACTTTCCGCAGAGTTATTGCGTCTTTAAAATTGAAGAAGCGCAACCCATTGCAATTATGAAATATTTTCTACTGACCTCCCTAATCATTACATTCAGCTCCAGTGCCGCCCAAACATCATCAAACTGGCCACAATGGCGCGGGCCCAACGGAGATGGATCTGCCCCCAACGAAAAGGCCCCCACCAGCTGGAGTGAAACCAAAAACCTGAAGTGGAAACTAAAACTTCCAGGATACGGAGCTTCAAGCCCGATCGCTTGGAACGAACATATCTACCTGACCTGTTACACAGGTTACGGAACTGGCAATTCTGGAGATAGCCCTGCAAAATTAATGCGGCACCTTATTTGTGTAGAAGCCAAAACAGGTAAACTGGTTTGGCAAAAGGATTTAAAACCGACTCACTCTGAGGATAATTACAGTGGTATGGGCGTACCCGAACACGGTTATGCCACCAGCACCCCTGCAACAGACGGAAAAGCAATCTTCGTTTTTTTGGGGAAGTCTGGCTTGGCNGCCTTCGACCTTAAAGGAAATGAACTGTGGAAAAAAAATCTGGGTAAAGATTCGAGCAGCAAAAGATGGGGATCCTCAAGCAGCCCGATTATTGATGGTGATTTAGTATACATCAACGCACTTCAAGAAGGGCACAAAATTTTTGCTTTAAACAAATCCGACGGAAAAACCGCATGGGAATGGGGCCCTAACGCTTACTCAATTTATCAAAATGCCTACGGCACCCCTACTTTGATTAAGAATAAAGACCTAACCGAACTAGCTTTGGCCGTTCCTGGCGAAATTTGGAGTTTTGACGCGAAGCAAGGTAATATTACTTGGTACGCTTACACCGATGTTGGAGCTGGCAGGGGGGGAAATGTTTCACCAAGCGCGATAACTGGAGGTGGAGCAATCTATGTCTTTGGCGGTCGACCTCAATCTGGAGTAGCTGTCAAATTGGGGGGTAAAGGTGAGTTAAAGGAGTCAGCGCAACTATGGACTTCGCGCAATTCGCCTTATGTTGCCTCCCCTGTATTTCACGAAGGCCACCTGTACTGGATGGATCGCAGCGGTTATGCTGTTTGCCTCAACGCAAAAACCGGCAAAGAGGCTTACCGAGAACGCCTTCAAAGCTCAAACCGGACCCCTCAATTTTATGCCTCACCCGTGGTTGTCGACGGGAAAATCATNTCAGCCAGCCGGAATGCAGGCACTTTTGTCNTGGAAGCTAAGCCGAAATTCAAACAACTAGCCCAAAATATTTTTACTAGTGATCGCAGCGTCTTCAATGGAAGCCCGGCCGTCAGTAATGGTCGATTNTTTTTACGCTCTGACACTCATCTATACTGCGTAAGTGAGTANTGCGTTACCTCCCAATTTTCTATTGATTATTNTCCCNCTTAAAATCAAGTACTATACAAACAATATGAAAGTCTCACGTCGTTCTTTCCTTAAAACCGCATCAGCAACTGCTATTCTGCCAAACATTATCACAAGCCACACTTGGGCTAACAAGCCAAGTGAAACGATCAATATTGGATTTATCGGGGTTGGCAAACAAAGTAGCGGACATTTNAACTTTTTCTTGGGGCAAAAAGATTGCCGGGTCGTGAGTGTGGCTGAAGTGGCCAAAGTACGGCTTGATGATGCTATCAATCGAGTCGCAAAAAAATACGGAGCNAATCATGACTGCAAAGCGACCGTTGACTTCCGTAACACCTTATCGGACAAGCGTGTGGATGCGGTTGTTATAGGCACTCCCGACCATTGGCATGCCATTCCCTCGATCATGGCCGCAGAAGCAAAAAAAGATGTATACTGCGAAAAACCGCTTACCGTTACCATTCGTGCCGCACTGGAAACCCTTAAGGCCGCGCGGAAAAATGAAATTGTTTATCAAGTTGGGAGCCAGCAACGCACTGAATTTGGGGGGCACTTTCGCAAAGCAGTCGAATGCATCCGTAATGGTCGGATTGGCAAGGTGACCAAAATTAAAATTGGCGTAGGAGCCCCCGGAATCCCCTGCGATTTACCCACCGAGAAAAAACCTGAGGGAATTGATTGGGATATGTGGTTAGGACCTGCCCCTATGCGTGAATTTAATTCAATCCTCTGCCCCACCAATATCCACGGCCATTTCCCACAGTGGCGGCGTTACCGGGAATATGCCGGTGGAAAACTAAGCGACATGGGCGCGCATCATTATGACATTGCCAAATGGGCCATGGATATAGATGAAACTGGTCCAGTAAAAATCATTCCTCCCAAAACCGGAATCAATGGCCTTAAAATGATCTATGCTGATGGACTAGAAATCATTCACCAAAGCACCAAAGATCCCTTTAACGACGTTATCTTTTATGGTGATGAAGGCACGCTTTATGTCGACCGCCGTGGGATTACTGCCAACCCCAAAAGCGCAGCAAGTTCACCTTTCAATTCAAAAGATTGGCGGTTGCCGCACATCGGCCCAAGCCACCGCCGCAACTGGATTGATTGCATTCGTAGTCGTAAACGACCAGTGGCTGATGTTTCGTTCGGAGCCCATACCAGCATCCTTTGCAGTTTAGCCAATCACGGCTATCAATTGAGACGCGAAATGAACTGGGATCCCCAAAAATACGAGTTTCCTAGCGATAAGGAAGCCAACGCTCTTATCGATCGCCCAGGCCGCGGGCAATGGAAGCTAGCTTGACCTACTCTACCAAGGTATATAAATTCTAAGAATAGAAAGGTTATTGCGTTGATTCACCAGTAATGGAGTAATTCATGATTCTCTTAGGCTAAAACATGAGTTCCCTTAATCCATCATTACAATCCTTTGTACGTAAAGTTTACGCGGTAATGATTTACCGCACCCTCCTCAAATGGAGTGTAGTGTGGTTGATGGTATCTGGGGTCATCGTACTCATCTTTCGCTTTACGGGTGAGCTACCAACAAACTGGTGGCACTGGTTAATAGGATCATGGATCATTCTCGCTGGAAGCGCATGGTACCGTGAAAGGCAGCATCAGCCAGAACCCAAACAGCTACGGGCTGCATTTGACCGCCAAAATCAAGCTGGAGGACTGATAATGGCTGCTGCTGAAGTGGACACCCGCTCTTGGGAAGCTAAGGCCGGCACTCTAGCCCTGCCGACAGTGAAATGGAATAGTAGCCGAATCTGGTTGGGCAATCTACTGGCCGCAGTGTTTCTCGTTGCTTGCCTTTTAATCCCGGTAAAATACGCCAGCCTTATTTCAGACCCACCGCTTGAAATCAGCCAACAAGTTGAGCAGCTGCACGAGCAAATTGATGTATTGGAATCGGAGTACATCCTTCCGAATGACGAAGCAGAGGTTAAACGAGAGGAGCTGGATCGGGTAGCTGAACAAGCATCCGGCTTCAATCCCTCCAAAACTTGGGAGGCCCTCGATCAACTCCTGCACACTAATGAGCAACTTGCCCAGGAAGAAGCCGAGGATGCTCTATCCAAACTAAAAGCAATCAACGAAGCTTCGCTACTTGGTAAAGCTCTCGAAATGTTGCCTGAAGGTTTAAAGAATCAGAAAGCAATGGAAGAAGGCCTTAAACATATGGGTGACCTTATCCAGCAGTTGGCTAAAGAAGGAGCACTCGACCCACAAAACCTGCCGCCCGATTTACAGAAAGCTATGGGAGAGGCGATGAAACAACTGGCCAAAGGGAAAGGACCAGACGCGCAACAAATGAAGCAGTTGCTTGAAGCATTGGAGAACAATCAGGACCAATTGAAGAACCTTGCCAAGCAACTGGCACAAAAAGGATTAATCCCACCCGACATGGCTAATCAGTTCAAAGAAGGACCAGGCGAAGGCGGCATGAACCCCGGGCCCTTGGCTGAACTGCTCAAGCAACATCAGGGGAATTTTCAGGAGTTACTTGAAGAACTTGGTGGAGAACTGGGAGGTAATGGTGGAATTAACCGCGGGCCGGGTCATGCTCCACTCCTATACGGCAATAATACTTCAGAAGAGGGCTCTGAGTTTAAAGAGCAAAAACTTGGTCTCAGCACTCCCTTGGACCAAGCCAAACTTGTAGGGGTAACCATCACTGCTCCAGAAGTTACAGGTGGTGAAGCTATACTCGGAAAAGGTGCCTTGAATACCGCTCAAAGTGGAGGGGGAAATGCACTAAGTGCCCCTATCCTTCCGCGCCATCGTGGTGCAGTAAAACGGTTCTTCCAACGCCCAAGTACCAATCCCAGCGATAAAACGGAATAAATCGTTTTTTCGTGCCGAAACTACTCTAAAAAGCTAGGGTTTGCATATCAAGCCATGACTGAATCTTCCGCACTTCTCAAGCCAGCCGAACTTGAGCCAGCTACTGAAATCACTCACCGTATATGTGAACAAATGGATCGCTGCCTACTGGGCCGCGAATCGTTGCACCGGTTGGTCGTCATTGGCCTGTTAAGTCGCGGGCATATTCTGCTGGAAGGCTTACCAGGACTGGGCAAAACGGCGCTTGTTCGTACTATTGGGAAGATCCTCCAGTTGGATTTTAATCGGGTTCAGTTNACCCCCGATCTAATGCCNGGCGATGTTCTAGGTTCTCATATCCTGCAACAAACAGACTCCGGTCAAAGGGAAATGATTTTTGAGCCTGGCCCGGTATTTACCAATATTCTACTGGCTGATGAAATTAACCGAGCCTCCCCNAAAACCCAGAGTGCTATGCTCGAAACAATGCAAGAACGATCAGTCACGCTACGCGGCCAAACCCGCGAACTACCCAATCCATTTTTTGTTATTGCCAGCCAAAACCCTATTGAGATGGAAGGCACCTACCCTTTACCCGAAGCACAATTAGACAGATTTCTTTTCCGCGTACTTTTTGATTCAGTGGATGCAGAAGTTCTGCAACGTATTATCACTGAACGACGTCANGGGGATTTNCCCGCTCCCTCTTGGCAAGCCAGTAANGATGATCTTACATATCTCTTCTCCGTGATGGAACGTATCTTTCTTCCTAAACCAGTAGCGGGATATATTGCGCGTCTTGTAGCAGCCACTCATCCGGATAATACCGAGGCAACCGATAGCGTTAAAAAATANGTCCAATATGGCACCTCACCACGTGCGGCTATTGCGATGGGGGAAGCAGCCCGCGCCCACGCACTAATTGATGGAAGACCTACAGTCGGTTTTGAAGATGTGGCCGCNGTAGCAAAGCCNGTAATGAACCATCGTCTGATCCTGAATTACCAAGCGCGTTTCGACCGGATGGATACTGGCGCGGTTCTTGGAGATTTGTTGGATCAGTTGGATGAAACCGGTCTAGACCTTCCTTCTGACGTATCCCTGCAAAACGCATGAGATTTGAAGTAGTCATCTGGATATCCCTGGTGTGGGCAGGGTTATTGAATGCCAGCCCCTCGGGAGGTACGGCAACTTTTACCAAACTTAAACTCCATATAGAAAGTCATCCCGTTAGTTCTCCAATCTATCACGGATACACCGCCCACCGCTTTACTGTGGATAATTTTGCGAGTGAAAAAAAGCGGNTCACTTTTACNNTACCCTTTCGGGGAATTTCGTCTGAGGATTTTAATATAAGGAANATCACCCGCTCTTTCACCATTTCCCCGGGATCGCAAACCGTGACCATTCTGCAACCCCCGCTACCAATGGGTTGGATCGAGGAAGTTAAAATTACCTGTGATGGCCAACAGCGATCCATTCCCCGAGGCATTGCCTTGCGAATGTCCGAAACATTAAACTGNGGACTTCATCAGCCTCGAGTTGTGTTCGTGAGTCGAAGCATCAATCAAANGACAATGGAAAAAGCCATTAAAGCATGTGCACCTAAGGGAGGCGGATCCGGCAGCTCCGGACCCCATCACTATCATGGTCGTGGAGGACCTCATTCAGATGTACATGCCGAGTTCCTTTCATCGGGTGAAGACTTACCAAAATGGCCCCGCCACTGGCTTGCCTATAGCTGCTACGATATGATCATTTTAAGGGGGNTAGANTGGAATCAGGCACCTAGCGATATACGCAGTGCCATTGNACGATGGGTTTTATGTGGCGGAAAACTGGCAATAATCGGGTCTGGCTACAGCCCTCCTTCTGGCTGGAAAGAANCAGATGATACACCCTTGAGAAACATTGGAATCGGAGAAGTTAAGGAATACGAATCCGATTCTGAAAATACTTTCAAGGAAATAGCTCTATGGCTTGGAGCCGACGATCCGGAAAATAATCAAGGGACGATTCCAATTTTTGGGGGCCTACAGAAAGGGGTTGATGCACTCCATNATACTTGGAACTACAATGACCGGGATTTTAACTCATACTTCCCAGTCATTGGTGAAGCACGCACCCCAGTGCGCCTGATTATTATCGTACTGACTATTTTCGTGTTATTAGCCGGTCCGGTTAATCTGTTTATCCTAAATAATAAAGGGAAGCGGGCTTGGTTTCTATGGACCTTACCGGNCATCTCCTTNGCTACCAGCACNGTNGTTTTTGTTGTTTCATTCTTCAGTGAAGGATTGACTCCACGACTCAAGACACAGTCACTCACCTTACTCAATCAGATTGAACAGGAAGCCACAACTCTTGGCGCCATTGCAGTATATGCCCCCNTTGCTCCAAGCAAACTGAACTTCAGTGGGCAAACCGAAGTCACTCCCCTTTTTCAAGGAAGGGAACGCGGCCCATTTGGCGGTAGCCGCCAACGTGATAGCGGCNCCAACCGACAGGTCGAATGGAGCGCAGGTGGCGAACAACGACTCACCGGAAAATGGGTCGGATCNCGAGTNCCAGCACATTTTGCCATACGTAAGAGCGAGCATAGGGAGGAACGCCTTCAGGTCGACTGGTCTGGCNCCGCACCNAAAATTATCAACGGCTTGGGCTGCCGAATTACTCGTCTTTACCTATCCAGCCCCGAAGGAAAGATATATGAAGGATCAGANATCGNACCTGGTAAAAACACACTGCTCANACCAGTTGCAGGTGGACTAAAATCAAAAACTAGCAAAGATAATTCAACCACCTCTTTGGCCAAACAAATAGCGGACCTCGCAGATCAAGATTCGGTGAACACAATTTCGCCCGAAAAAGTACCCCCTAATTGTTATTGGGCGCAATTGTCTGAGNCCTCGCCTTTTCTTGAAGACCCCTTANNAGGACGCAACAGTCGACATCGAACTTCCGGACACATCATNGGCATTCTTGCTCAACCNGAAGATTTGCCATGAAAATAATCGTAGAAAATTTGCGCAGGGAATTCGGGCAGACAATTGCCGTAAATGATGTGTCGTTCCAATTTGAAAGTGGTCAGATTTTCGGTTTTGTNGGACCCAATGGAGCCGGCAAAACAACAACCATGCGAATAATGGCCACGCTGGATGAACCTACCTCTGGCGATGTGCGNCTGGACAACCTCTCGGTAGTGGAAGACCCGGAACGAGCCAGGCACCTGGTTGGCTTTGTTCCTGACGAACTGCGTGCCTACTGGGATACTACAGTAGATGATTATATTGATTTTTTTGCCCGCGCTTACGGATTAAAAGGTGAGGAACGTGAACAGGCCGTCAATAGCGTTGAAGAATTCACCAATGTAACCGGCATTGCCAATAAACAACTGCGCGCACTTTCCAAGGGGATGAAGCAACGCGTCAGTCTAGCCCGCGCACTNGTAAGTGATCCCGAAATATTGATCTTGGATGAACCCGCAGCCGGATTGGATCCTCGCGCACGCATTGAGCTGCGTGAACTCCTTTCGCTTTTGGCCGACCAAGGCAAAGCCATTTTTATCAGTTCACATATTCTCGCTGAACTCACCGAAATCTGTCATGGCGCTGTCATTATCGAACAAGGCCAAATCCTTGAGGCCGGGCAAACTGAAGAAATAGTCTCCAAACGTGAGCAAAAAATGACCTATGCTCTTCGTAGCATGAGTGACCCAGACCATCTCATGAGGGATTTATTACAGATGCCGCATATTGACCAGCCTCGTCAGGCCGGCAACGAGTTTCTTTTTGAAGTGGGAGGCGCCGAAGAAAACGCCTTTGAAATATTGAATCTCCTTATCCAAAAAGATCACCGTATTGTGGAGTTTCGGCAGACCAAAACTAACTTGGAGGATATCTTTATGGATATTACCGAAGGGAAGGTGCAATGAGTGAAACACCCAAAAAGCAGAGTGCCTTAGATCATTTTCAGTATTTTGATACCAACCCGGTTTGGGTAAAGGATTTGAGGCAGGCCGCACGCAACTGGACGGTGACCGGGACATTGCTATTGATGCTTGCGGTGTTTTATTTCATCTCATTAGGATTTGTCATCTTCAGTGAAGTTGAAGATCGTATCAGCGGATATCTTGGCCCGTCCATCTTTGCAGCCATCGGTGTCGCCGCCCTATTAGCTGCCTATATCTTTATCCCCATTTATGTGGGTATTCGCACTCTAATGGAGCGTATTTCTATCAATGCCGACCTGCAGTATATCACCACTATGACACCAGGACAGATCATCAGGGGAAAAATACTCAGCAGCAGTTATTTAATCATTCTCTTTTACTCAGCAGCAGTTCCCTTTCTGGTGTTTAGTTACCTTCTAAGAGGGATCGACCTACCTACAATCGCAATCGCTGTTTTGCTGACTTTTATGATGAATGTGCTCCTTACAATGGGCGCCATTGTTCTGGCTCTCTCTCCTTTGCACATNGTGATGAAAATCCTGCTGGCTCTTACCGTCGGCGGGAATGCAATTTTTACTGCGATTTACTTTGTAATAGGAGCAGTAGCCAGTAGCGCCATTACCAGCTTATTTGGGATGAGTTCTTTTTGGACTGAAGCCGTACCCATCATGATCACTTTTACCCTGGATGCTTTCCTGATTGCGGGGCTCTTGTACTTTACAGCCGTTACTTTCATCACTCCATCCTCAGCAAACCGATCATATCCTTTACGGATCTACATTACTTTTTTTTGTACGATGATCATCTTACAATTTTTCCTCTGGGGCTGGTTCACCAACGAAGAGGAATTTATTTATCCCATCATTATCACCATGCCCTGCCTGATATTCCTAGGTTTTCTCTTTGGGATCGGTGGGCGCGACAACTTAAGTATACGTGTTCAACGTGAAATCCCCTCAAACCTTGTTTCACGTTTTCTCTCGTTTTTTTTCTTTAATGGAACTTTTTCAAGCCTGCTCTGGTTGATAGGATTATGGACACTTACTATTCTCAGCATGCTGGGCTTTAACGCCCTCTGGAACAAATTTCAACCCTCAACACTGATAGATTATGAGGATCTTCCCCTTATTTATCTCGGGCCCAGTTTGTTTGTCCTCTATAGCTTTGCCTACGCACTTTTGGGACTGTGGATACATCGCACCTTTCTCCCCAAACGGAGCCCAATGCTAGCCAGTCTTTTTTTCACCCTTTTAATTGTCCTGCCATTTCTTTTCTTCATCATTATCTATTTCATTTTAAAACAGAATATGATTGACGATGATTTCCTCATACCGGGCATACCACTGAACGTTTTCATGATTATGAATGTGTACGATGAACACGAACGAAATTTTGGCCTGTGGGTCCATTTTGGATCAGCCATCTTTCTAATTGTTGTTGCCATGTTATTAAATACAAAGTGGATCATCCAACAGTTAAAACAATTTAAACCCTATCAACGCTCCACTAACATACCAACTATAGAAACCACCCATGCCAGCGAAGATAACAACCTACCGCCCATCGTTAATAGCGGGTGAACAGCTAGGCCTGCGCTACGCATTGGCACTGCCCCAGACAACTCTGGCAGGGCAACGCGGGGAACAACTGGGACGTCGTTCGGGTAGTTCTGTGGATTTTCAAGACTACCGCGATTACCAACCTGGAGATGACTTGCGGCATATAGACTGGAACGCCTATGCCCGTACCGACCAACTCACCGTAAAACTTTTTCGCGAGGAAGTGCAGCCTCACCTCGATCTGATCTTGGACACTTCTGGCTCAATGGCTTTAACTGATTCGCCGAAGGCCGAAACGTTACATCAACTAGCTGCAATTTTCGCCACTGCCGCCGGAAACGCACGTTGCTCCCAATCTGTTTGGATGACCGGCGAAGGTTTTCAGCGGGTGGCCAATGACAATCAACCTCCTTCAGCCTGGGGGGACATCCCACTGGGAAACGCCATCCCTTTTGAGGAAGCCTACAGCTTACTACCTCCCAGACTCCGCCGCCAAGGTATACGTGTGGTGCTCAGTGATCTTTTCTGGCCGGGAAACCCATTGCCCACTCTTCGCAAGCTGACCGAAGGTGCTGCTTCGGTGATCTTAGTTCAACTTCTGGCTCCGGAGGATCTCGAACCACCGCAACCAGGCAACGTACGATTGGAGGATTCAGAGACAGGTGAGACCCTTTCACTCTATATCGACACTACCATTCGGGAAAACTACCGGAAGACCCTTCAGCGACTGCAACAAAGCTGGGACGATGCCGCCAGGCAAACAGGAGCCAAACTGATCACCGTCATTGCAGGTAATGCAGCAGCAGCTGTCCGTAGTCTTGAGGAACACAACGCGCTGGAACCAGCCTAATGCCCGCTTTTACTTATCCTCTGGCCTGGATCGCAGCCATCACCTTACCCACCCTGGCGGCTATTTATTTTTTGAGACATCGCTTCCGACGCCAACAGGTTTCCAGCTTACTCCTCTGGCAAATCCATCAGGAATCACGTGAGGGCGGTCGCAGGGTGGAAAAGCCCAAGTGGCCGCTGGTCTTTTTTCTGGAGCTCATCGTTTTGACCCTCCTAATTCTGGCGGCTACCGGCCCACGTTGGCAGGTTCCACATACCACACGACCCTTAATCGTTGTACTCGATGACTCGCAATCCATGCTCGCAGGTCCTGAGGGAGAACGCCCTCGAGATCTGGCCCTGGAAAAAATACGGGAAATCACCCAAGAAAGAAGCTTTCGATCCTATCAACTGATTGCTGCAGGTAGTACACCGCGTTTACTAGGCGACAAAGTCAGACACTGGAAGGAACTCGAAACACAGTTCGAACGTTGGACCTGCCAGTCCCCGGAANCAAAACTTGATGGAGCCCTTGGACTGGCTCGGGCCATTGGCCATCAGGAAGCTGACTTACTGGTACTAACTGATGAAGCTCCGGAAAGACCGCCTTCGAAGGGACGACTCAAGTGGGTGTCACTGGGCACACCACGAATCAACTTCGCTTTTATCAACGCGGCACGCACAATTAACGGTGGTGAAGACCGAGTATTACTCGAAATTGCCAATCCCTCAGCAACCTCCGGAACCAACACCCTTCAAATAACTGCGGGTACCAATGTACTATTTCAACAAACGCTCGCTCTGGAGACCAACCGAACCCGGAGACTGACACTCCCGTTGCCAGCAGATACTCCCGGTCTAAAAGCATCCCTTGGACCTGACGCGCTAGCGGGAGATAATCAGGTCAATCTTCTACCCCCAAAAAGGTCTCAAGTCCGGGTGCGCATCAACGTTGAAAATAAAGAACTCAACGAACTGATCTCCGAAAGCCTGCAATCCACAGGATTACGAGCTCCGGTTAACACTCCACCCGAACTGGTCATCCATCAGTCTGATTCGGTTCCGGCCGGTAAGAATGTTTGGGGACTAAGATGGTTGCCTGCACCAAAAGAGCCTGAACGATTTACCGGACCGTTTGTAATCGATGCCAATCATCCTCTAACCCGCGGACTCTCCCTGCCGGGTATTGTGTGGGGCGCTCATCCAGGAGCAACGAATGCTCCTGGCTATCGACCGGTCATTACCGCAGGTAACACTCCTCTTCTGACCCACCGTCCCGAAACCGACGGGCGCCAGCAGATCTCTCTGCGTTATATCCCCAACCACTCCACCTTGCATACCACTCATCATTGGCCAGCTCTTTTCTGGAATCTTTTGAATTGGCGAACTCAATCTCAACCCGGTTTACGAGAGGCCAACCATAGACTGGGCAGCGATGTACCATATCGACAAGCAGGTAAAGAAATAGACCTTAAATCCCCTAATGGTAAAACTCAAAAAATTGATGCCCCCGGTGATGAAATCCGCTTACCGGTAAATCTGCCAGGAATTTATGAAATAAGTTCTGGATCAGGCACCAATCTTCTGAGCGAAACTTTTGCCGTTAATTTTTTAGCCGGGAAGGAATCAGACCTGTCGCGCGCAGCTACCGGTCAATGGGGCCAATGGGGTACAGAAAATGAAATACGAATGGAATATGCTAGCATCCTTCCCTACCTAGTCCTGCTAGCGCTTGCATTCATGGTGTGGCATGTATTCTGCATTGCCAAACAAGGAGGAAGGGTATGATCTTTTTCTCACCCATCTGGTTACTTCTACTAATCCCGCTAGTTGCAGGTCTATATGTATGGCGCCTACCCACCCGTGGACTGAATATCTTACGGCTCATTATTCTTCTATTGCTGGTACTGGCCATGGCTCAACCGGCAATGAAATTTAAGGATCAACAGGGAACCGTTGTGGTTTTGGTAGACCGAAGTGAATCCATGCCACATAAGGCAGCTGACGAACAGTTGGAAGTGATTAAGACACTCCACTCAGAAATGAACCTTGAAGATCGACTGGCGGTAATCAGCTTCGGAGAACGGGTAAATATCGAACAACCGCCTAGTGATCGCAATACTGAGTCTTTTTTCTCAAACGCTGACCAACAACACTCCCGGTTAACTGATGGCTTGGAGGCGGCATTGTCTTTAATCCCTCCGGACCAGCCTGGACGCGTCCTTATTGTGTCTGATGGCCATTGGACTGGACGTGATCCAAGTGCAGTTACCTCGCGAGCCGCCGGACGCGGGGTAGCCATTGACCACCGATGGCTAAGCCGCCCACGTGCGGAGGACTTAGCCATCCGAGACCTCCAAGTACCCACAAGTGTTTTGCCCGGACAAGCCTTCATGATTAGTGGCTGGGTATACTCCCCCCGAGAACAATCAATCGGGTACACACTTACAAAACACGGGGAAGTGTTAAGCACCGGTCAAAGACCTGTATCGCGCGGGCTTTCGCGTCTGCTTTTTCGCGATCGCGCTAATCTTTCAGGAAATGCCGCCTACCGACTAACCCTTCACTCCCCGTCTAAAACTGACACAAATTCAACCACTTCCATGGGCGATGCTTTCCCTGAAAACAATACCGCCCGAGTACTGGTGGAAGTGCGAGGTCGTAAACCAATTCTGTTGGTCTCCAATTTTGGAGCCGACTCTGGCCTCGCCAAGCTTATGGTTAAAGGTGGCATGACATTGGTCGCTCGACGGCCCAATCAGTGCCCTTGGACATTGGCTGATCTGTCTCGTTGGTCAGCGGTGGTGCTGGAAAATGTAATGGCCGGAGATATTGGCCAGGACGGCATGGAGACACTTGCAGCCTGGGTTGAAGAAACAGGAGGAGGGCTAATGATGACTGGTGGCGAAAAATCATACGCTCCAGGCGGGTATTACGGTTCACCCTTGGAAAAAGTGCTCCCCGTATCCATGGAACGTCGCAATGAAATAAGAAAGCTGCAAACAGCTATTGTCGTTGTCTTGGATCGGTCTGGGTCGATGAGTATGCCGGTGTCTGGCGGTAAAACTAAAATGGATTTAGCTAATATCGGCACCGTACAGGTTCTGGACTTACTTTCACCCACAGACGAATTCGGCGTCATTGCCGTTGATAGTTCGCCGCATACAGTTCTCAATCTAGCTTCTGCCGAACAACAACAAAATGCTCTTTTCCGGAATAAGATATTAAAAATCGAATCAATGGGTGGGGGTATTTTCGTGTATGAGGCACTCAAGGCCGCTTCAAAAATGCTCCTCACAGCTAAAGCCGCTAACCGACACGTAATTCTATTTTCTGATGCACAGGACTCTGAAGAACCNGGCGATTATATGAATCTAATTGCGGACATGCGAAAAGCGGGTATGTCCATCAGCGTTATCGGCCTCGGCACCAAGAAGGATGTCGACGCACGATTGCTGGAAGACATTGCCAAGCGTGGAGAGGGCAATATTTACTTCACAGACCGCCCTAAAGAAATACCGAGAATTTTTGCTCAAGACACTTTTGCTGTAGCCCGCAACACATTCATCAAGGAACCTGCTGCGATCGAGCTAGCAGGTGCACTGAATACTCTGGGAGCTCCAGCATCTTGGAATCCAACTCCAGTCGGCGGATATAACCTCACCTATCTAAAAGAAAAGGCCAGTGTGGGTATGCTGACCAAGGATACCTACCGAGCTCCTATCGTTGCTTTCTGGCAAGCCGGAAACGGACGTACAAGTTGTTTCATGGGAGAAGCGGACGGTACTTATGCAGGTGATTTTGCCAACTGGGAACAAGCCGGTGATTTCTATGCCACTCTCTCTGGCTGGGCTGCTGGTCAACAATCGGAATTACCAGACCGAATGCTCCTTACCCAGGAAGTTCGTGAAGGAGTTTGTTTTGTTCAGTTGCATCTGGATCCAGACCGTCAGGGGGAATTATTTACCGAATTACCGCGGCTGAATCTTTTGCGTGAAAGCCCTGGCAAGCCCCTCCAAAAAAATAACACTGTCATGAACTGGAAGACAGCCGATGTCCTGGAAAGCTCCATCCCTTTGGAAGGCGAAGAAACTATCCGCACCTCAGTCAATATAGCTACCAATATCAGCCAAAGCTTACCGCCAGTGTGCCTGCCCTACTCCCCGGAATTTGCCCCAGATAAGCCTGACCGTGGCCGCAACGCTCTAGCATCCATTAGCAGGACCTCTGGCGGACGTGAACGCATTAATTTGGCGGATATCTGGTCAGCCATTCCGCGGCAACCGCGTTTCGTGCCCCTCTCGCTTTGGCTAGTTTTGACCGGACTGTTATTATTTCTTTTGGAAGTGTTTCAACGTCGAACCGGTTTCTTTGAATTCAGGAAGCGGACACCTTCTAACACAGAAACCGAATCCGGACGAACTACGCTGAGAGATATAGGGAGTCTCACTCAAGCTGGCTCAGCCACCGGCAAAGCCGAAACACCCCCTTTTAAACTGCCAAAACGCAAACGCCGCAAAAAGTCAGCCAAAAAAGAAGATATTCCCCCAGTCATTGCCCCGCCGATGCTTGATCAGGATGACGGAAACCAACCGCCAGTTCTTCCACCTCAAACTCCTGACGCTGGCACAACTTTTGACGCCCTGTCCCAAGCCCGTAAGCGCGCGCAAGAACGTCGAGGCACAAATGAGAACCCCGGGGATTAACCTTCCCGTACAAGCTTCCTTGAACAGTAATCAGTAACTTTCAAACTGCACCTAATCAAAATGTGCAATAATTATTAATTTTAGCAAAAAAATTACGCACTTGCTTGCGAAAAACTTTAGGATAATAATAATATGTAGTTGTTTTGTAACAGGCATATATCCTGCTAAAGCATCTCGGCGGAAACTAGATATCCTGAGAATATGAAAACTCGCTCCCAAACGAAGAAAGGCTTTACGCTCATCGAACTATTAGTAGTCATTGCCATCATCGGCATATTGGCGTCCATGTTGCTACCTGTCCTCGCTAAAGCCAAAAAGAAAGCCAATAAAATGAAGAGCAAAAACAACCTGAAACAGGTGCAAAATGCTCTATTTATGTGGACCACCGAAAATGGAGGCTACAACCCCGGCTACAGAAACCGTACGGGTGATCCGGGCCACTCTCCCGGTGCAAATTGGAATAATAATTTTTGGTATCATAAGGTATTTAAGTACGCCGATAATGCCCACAAAATACTCATTAGCCCAGCCACAGTCACAAGAAATGGAAACCGTGTTCAATGGGGCAGCAATCAGCTTTGCTGGAAAGGATGGAACAATGTCCCCACCATTAATAACGGAAAGCGAGTCAATGGTAGTTACGGGTTTAATGGGTGGAACCATTTTGATATGTATAATCCCGGAAGCTCTCACTGGGATAAAACCTACCAATCCCCGGAAGAAGGAAACCCAGCTAAGGCTCCGTTATTGGCAGACTCACTTTGGGTGGATGGCTGGCCGATGGAGAATAATAAACCTCCAACCTCTTATAAGGGAGGCAACAACTCCAGCATGGCCCGGTTCTGCGTTGACCGACATGACGGTCGTATTTGCGTAGTCTTTAACGACTCGCATGTTGAAGAAGTATCTCTACCTGATTTGTGGACACTGCACTGGCACAAGGAATGGAAAACCCCGACCAATCTACCTTCACCCCCCACCATGTCAGACAAATGAAGAACCCTATCCTACAATCAATTATAGCTATTATGATGCTGAGCTTCCTAATAGCTTGCTCAGGCGGCGAAGACGATGAAACAAGTCCCTTAGACGACCAACCGGTACCTGCCCCGGAAAAACCAGACATCCCCCAATAAACACCAGTTTCTTGTTCGCAAGACTTAATGGGGAAGTTGATCTAGTCTCTACAAAATTTTTACCGAAGTGCTTTCCCACATTTTTTGCAAATATACAATATGCCTCGTTGGATTCGATTGTGCCGGATAGTGCTTAGCTCATGGAGTAAACCAGGACAATCACACTGATAGGGAAAACGTTTCAACCGTCTTGCAGGTATAACTTCAAAGTTATGGGTTCTAACGGGCTTAACGCCCAAAGCGACCATTACTAATTGCCACTCTGCTCCATGCGGTTTAATTCGTCGACCGAATTTGGCATACGCAACCAGATGGGCAAATTCATGGGGTACCGTTTGGCTGACAAATTCATCAGTAAATTTTTCCAATAAATCACGATTAAACCGAATCTTGTTTTTCAGATAATTTGCCTGTCCGGCAGCTTGCCCTCTTAGGTCAAAGGCAATCTCTGGATTAACGGTAAACCCAAACAGCCTACAAACCTTTTTTTGCAATTCACTTAGCTTATCTAAAACCAGACACTCAAGTTTGTTGCTAGATTCATTCATGCCCGATAACCCAATAAAAAAGCCGCCCTTGAGATAAACCGGAGTTTACCGCAGGGCGGCTACCAATCCTCTTCGATCCAGCTCTTGCGAACCTTTTCTCGAAGGTCAATGCCTTTGGCAAGACACCTGCCANCTAACCCCTTCCTGACTGTCCCGAAGGACTGACTTTCAGGTTTCCAGATTCCCACCGNCCCGAAGGACTGCTTTCCTCTGAAGTGGTCAGCTGGCTGACCGAGCTGCTCCGAAGAGCCGCTCAACGAGAAAGAACCTATCACACTCCCAACTCTTTCCTAGTTACACTTATTCTTTCCTATTAACCCCCTACTCACAACTTGTTCGCAAGGGGGCTAAGAAGCTTCATCTTCAGCGGCGTGAGCTTGTAGATCTTCCAAATCCACGTATTCGAGCGCACTAATATGAGTAGCCTTTAGATAAACTTGTGGAGCTATCCCGTGATCCAATGCCTCCTTCCACCGGGACACGCAGAGACACCACTTGTCACCTTCTATCAGACCGGGAAAATCAAAATGAGGAGAAGGGGTGGAAAGGTCATTGCCTCTCGACCTGGAAAACTCCAGAAACTCACCCGTAACCTTGACGCAAACTGTGTGCAAACCATGATCATGGGGGCCGGTAGTGCACATACCATTGCGGTAAAATCCGGTCATAGGGTCCGTACAACATAGCTCTAATGGATCCCCTAAAACATTGCTCGGTCCTGACATATGACGATATTAATTTTTGGCGGGTAACTTTACCCATTGAACGCCCCAGAGAACTGGCTTGGCCCCATTACCAGACTCCAAATTGAGCTTTAAAGTTCGGTTCGTAATATTAACATTAAATTCGCGGGCAATCATCCTGATTAGGCTCTTCACAACCGTCAATGTAAATGGTCAACGTCGATGACTGTCATACCATAAATTACAGTTCTCTTTTTTCCTGCAACATCTACCAACAGTTACAATATTCAAAAAAAGAAGCCTAAGCAGCTCAAGATATGAGGTGCAATACGCCTTTCTGTCTGAGGTTGAAAGAGGAGTTTTTGCAAATATGCGAAAGTGCTGCTGACGTTTTTTTCCCAACTTTTTTAGCCGCCGACCAAATTCTATTTCTTCAGAGGCATATAGTTCTTCTGAAAACCCGTTGAGTTCATGGAAATCCTTTGTTCTGCAAAAGATATAGGAACCTGCGGGCCATCCCATCACCCGGCTGACGCCATTCCAGATTCTTTCAGCCGCAATAAATGCCACTGGCGTACTGTTTCCCCCTTCAAATTTAACAATCGCACCTCCTCCCACGATACGGTGATCTCCCATGGCCTCTGCTGTTGCCTCAAATAGAGTTTGGCTCGGCCGAGAATCGCCATCAATAAAAATTATCCATTTACCTCTGGCATCTTTACCAGCTGCATTGCGTGCCCGTGAAATCTGATTATGTTCCTCAAAAACTACCCGTGCACCCGCATCCCGTGCAATCTCTGCTGTGCGATCAGTAGAGTTATTATCACATACCACCATCTCCATTTCCCAACCGCGTTGGGTAAATGCCGCAGCTGCTTGTTTTACAGCAGACAAGGTTGATGGCAGGAGCTTTTCCTCATTGAAGGCAGGAATGGCAATGGTAACCAACACGCCGGGGACTATGTTAAGCCAAAGCCGCTGATGGAAGCATGAAAAAGCGCACAAATATCCACTGATAGTGACCTATACATTTCCATATAAAAAATTGTTACATTTGATCTGGACAGATACTATTGCCATCAATCATGCCAATCATTCTCTGCTTTTTCAGTTTATTGATACTCGATTCAATTCAAGGACAAACAACCGGACCAGCCAAAGGCACCCTGGTGATTGTGGGCGGCAATGATAAAGACCAAGTTTGCTTTAAAGAATTCGTTAAACTCTCAGGCGGCAAAAATGCCCGGATTGTCGTAGTAACTACCGCCTCATCAAGTAGTGAAAAATACAATTACCTAAATGGCCCACAAATCAGAGCAATGCGTGAAGCAATGGGGCTTACGCGTTTAACCGCATTGCATACCCATGATCGTGATATTGCTGATACGGAAGAATTTATTGAGCCTATCAAAAAAGCTGACGCCGTATGGTTTACCGGAGGTAGGCAATGGCGCCTGGTTGATGCATATGCAGGCACGCAAACCGAAATAGCATTCAATGAAGTTCTTTCGCGGGGAGGTGTCATTGGTGGCAGTTCAGCGGGAGCCAGCATTCAAGGTTCCTATTTGGTACGCGGTGATACTAATAGCAGCAGCATCTTACTGGGCAACCATCAGAACGGTTTCGGATTCCTCCGCAATGCAGCCATTGATCAACATGTCATACCGCGCTTTCGTCATCTTGACCTAATCAAGATTCTCACTGACCCCGATGGAAAGATGAATAAATCCCATGAACGATCTGCCTTACTGGGAATCGGCTTGGATGAAGGAACCGGCATCGTCGTCCGGCAAGACGAATGCGAAGTGATTGGAAAACCCGATGGGGTAGTACTAATATATAATCCCAAAGAGTGGAAACCTGATACTCCCTCTCACCAGCGTTATCAACCGCTTTGGCACGGAGCAAAATATAACCTCAAGAGCCGCCACATACTTAAACCCGGCAAACCTCCTCTACCCAAGTCCGCTCATCGACCTGAAGGTTTCTACAAAGATATCTTCATGAATGGTGGTGTCAACTTGTCCAGCCGCCGCAGTTTGCCGGCGGCTGAATCAGCAGGATTTTCCTATGAGCTCTACGCAGGCCGCGATGCAGATAAGCAAAGAGAATTAATTGCCGGTAATGACTTCGATAACAATGGCGTCCTACTTTACCCTGACGGCCAACCGCGTTTCCGCCTAATTTATGTCAATGGAGGCGGAGCAACGGCCCACGGCAAAACGCTGGAATTAGCGGGCCGCAAGGTATTGCGACAGTTCTATAACAATGGAGGAAGTTATTCAGGCAGTTGTGCCGGATCATTTCTGAGTGGCCGCAACACCA
>PBEJ01000014.1:44435-45736 GCA_002719595.1 Verrucomicrobiales bacterium | reverse complement strand
GTATAAACCGCTACTGTGAGATTGCGAACCACTTTTACTCCAGCTGACTTTGAGGCACATGCTCCGACGGATTTATCCGAAACCACCTGTGTCGTGTTCGATATCCTGCGGGCTACCAGCAGCATGGTGACGGCGCTGGCCAATGGCGCGGAACGTATCCGGCCGGTAGCCACCATTGATGAGGCTCTAGCGACCAAGGCCGAATATCCGCAGGCATTACTGTGCGGCGAACGGCATGGTCAGCGGATCACGGCCGAGCAAGCGAAAGGTACGGACTTTGACCTCGGGAATTCTCCTCGCGAGTACACCGCCGAAGTGGTGGCCGGCAAAACGCTCATTAGCACGACCACCAACGGCACCCGTGCTCTGCGTGCCAGTCTTGGGGCGCAGGAGGTTTTGGTCGGTAGCTTTTTGAATCTGCAGGCCACCATCGATCAATTGCGTGCGGTTCAGCCGCAACGCTTGGTGCTGGTTTGTGGTGGCACTTTTGAGGAAGCCGCTTTTGAGGATACTCTCGCTGCCGGCGCCATTGCCGACGCGGTCTGGGATTTGTTTACTGATGATTCCATTGAGGATTCGGCGCAAATCGCCCGCGCNTTATGGCTTGCGCACGGAGCTTCNTTAAACNCATCNATTCAACACGCCCTCAATGCTCGTCGNCTCTTGGCGGTGCCCGAATTGGCGGCTGACGTGGATTTCTGTCTTCAGCGGGACACTATCGGTCAAGTTGTCCGCCTCAATCCCCAAGGTTGGGTTGCTTGATTGACAGTGAGTTGGCTTCGGGCTGGCCAAGACGACGTGGTTGATGGCGTCGCGGCCGCTTTTAACCGATGCATTGAGTCCGTCGAANCCGGCCGTGTCTAGCAAGACACAATAGCGTCGCGGTGAGTAGTAGTGAGCTTTGTACCCAACGTAACGNCCCGATAGGGAGTAGCCCGCTGGAGTAAAACAGTCGGTCACAAGTTTGCCAGTGGATTTCAGGTTTAGCTTAAGCCAACGTAGGTGGTTGAGGGTGGCCGGTTTAGGAAACCAACTTGAGAGGCCGACGAAGAGTGCTAAATCAAAAGGCCCTTCAGCCGCGCAACTCTCGCGGAAGTTCGCCTCGCTGAGGTCGCCTTGGCGGAATTCGAAATTAATCCCCAGCTTGGCGGCGCGAGTGCTTAGCTCAGGTGCCAGTACGCCATGCGGATCGAGATCGGCGGCAATGAGTTTCACCTTTTTCATGAGCGCAGGTGCTCGGTNGGCNATATTTTCCAGCGGNCGNAAAATATCGTAGGCAAAGCCACTNGGNGCNGTNANNA